>NZ_CP053827.1:1200000-1500000 GCF_013372145.1 Campylobacter hyointestinalis subsp. hyointestinalis
AACTCTAAAGCAAATTTCATAGCCGTAGCAGGACCTCTTGAAGTTATGATGTTTTTATCTATCACGACATCAGAATTTGACACATAACCATTTTTTGCTACAATCTTTTCAAATCCAGGATAACAAGTATAGCTATTTTTTAAAACACCAGCAGTATTCAAAGCCCAAGGAGCAGCGCAAATGGCTCCTATAAATTTACCCTTAGCATCAAAATCTTTCAAAACTTTTTGAAGTTTTTCGCTTTTTGCCAAATACTCTGCCCCAGGAAGTCCGCCGGGCAAAACTATCATATCATATTCATCAAAATTTACTTTATCAAATTCAATATCCGCTTCAAATTTAAGCTGATGAGCTCCTCTTATATATAGAGCTTCTAATCCTACTGCAACGGTATTTATGTCAGCTCTTCGTAAAATATCCAAAATACTTATCGCCTCTATCTCTTCAAAACCATCTACTAAAATGATCGCAACATTTTTCATATCTGCTCCTTATTTTAAATTTAAAAAATTATAGCTAATTGTATCAAACTTCATAAAATATTTTTGTAGTTTAGGCTATGATTCTAAATATTTTATAAAATAATAATATGTAAATCAACATTTCTTACTGCGATATTTGCCCTAAAATCACCGCCGAATCTTTAAACGTCGAAAAGTAGCTAAATAAAAGTTTTTTAGATGTAAAGGTTTCTAGAAAGAATAAAATCGTTACTACGATCAAAAAAGACTTCAATCTTTAGTTTAAAAAAAGCATTTAAATTTATTTAAATGCTTATCACTATTTCATCTTTAAATATCAAATTTATATCAAAATAATAAAAAATTTATTTACATTATAATGATACCATAAAACATTTTAACGAAAGGATTCAAATATGCAAGTAAAAATATTTTATTGCAATTCTTGAAATTTCCGCCCAAAAGCTTCTAGTTTAGAAGAAGAACTAAAAAATAATTTTCCAGGTGTGGAAGTTTCTAAAGAAATAGGCAACAAAGGTGACTTTATAGTTGAAGTAGATGGAAAAGCAGTTTTTAACAATCACGAATTTCCAAGACCAAGATTTCCAGATCATGGAGAAGTAACCAAAATCATAAAACAAGAATTTAATCTCTAAGACAAAAGCCCTTTTTTAGGGCTTTTATTTTTTTATTTATTCGCTCTTTCTATATACTCACCTCTTACAGTATCTACGCGGATAACTTCACCTTCTAATACGTGAAACGGTATTTGGACAACAGCACCACTCTCTAAAGTAGCTGGTTTTTTATTGCTTCCTTGGGTATCGCCTTTAAAATTTGGCTGAGTTTCGACTATCTTTAACTCAACGACTTGAGGAACTTCTACACCGATAGCTTTGTCATTGTGAAATAGAATTTGAACCATCATTCCATCTATCATCCACTTTTTAGCTTCACCGATATCTTCATCTGAGATAGCGACTTGCTCATAACTCTCTACATCCATAAACTGGCAAAATTCGCCATCGTCGTAAAGATACTGCATCTCTTTTTCTACTAAATTTGGAGATTCGCATTTATCACCCGCATGAAAAGTTTTTTCTAAAACTTTACCTGTAGAAAACGACTTTATCTTTACGCGAACGAACGCCGCACCCTTTCCAGGTTTTACATGTTGATACTCAACTATCTTATATGGAACTCCGTCTAACTCTATCTTTAAACCTTTTTTTAAATCGCCCATTGAATATGAAGCCATTTGTACTCCTTAAAAATTATAAAACTGCGTACTCAGCCCAAACGCAAGTATCTAGTGCGTTTAGCTTTGCTAAAATTTCTTTTTGGATATCATCATCTACTAATATCACAGCAAGCGCAAAACCATTTTCATCACGACCCAAACGGAAATCCGCGATATTGATCTTAGCTTCTGCTAAAATAGAGCTGATACTGCTGATAACACCAGGAACGTCTCTATTTTTAAATACTATCATTCTACCTTTTGGTTTGAAGTCTGTCTTAAAGCCGTTTATATTTACTATTCTTTGCTCTGTTTCGCCAAATACAGTTCCGCTAATGCTTACAACATCTTTATCAGAGATAAGTTTGACAGTAAGTTTATTTTTATATCCACTTTCTGGAACTACCGTAGCTGAGATATCTACGCCTTTATCTTGTGCTACAAATTTTGCATTTACATAGTTTATAGTGTCACCTAAAGTCTCTTTAAGTGATCCAACTATCGCAAAAGTAAGCATTGAGTTTGCATAATCACTGATACCACCTTCTACTTCTACTCTTATAGCTTTGATCGGACGTTTGTTTAACTGAGCAGCAAAATATGAAATTTTTGATATAAGCTCTATATAAGGCGCCACAAAAGGAGGTAGATCTTCTGTTTTGATCGGTAAATTTAGTGCATTTGGATAGCAAATTCCTCTAGCCGCACTCATTGCTTGTTCTGCTGCAGCAATAGCTATATTTTTTTGAGATTCAAAAGTATTTGCACCAAGATGCGGAGTAGCACTCACATTTTCTAGATCCAAAAGAGGATGGTTATTTCCTGGCTCTTTGACAAATACATCAATACCGGCGTAAGCTATTTTACCACTCTTAAGACCATCTAGTAAAGCATCTTCATTATATAAACCACCGCGTGCGCAGTTTATTAAACGAACTCCATCTTTCATTTTTGCTATTTGTTCAGTAGAGATCATATTTATGGTTTCTTTGTTTTTTGGAGTGTGTATTGTTATAAAATCGCACGCCAAAATATCATCAAAATTTGTCGTATAAGTAGCACCGATATCGGTTGCTTTATTTGAGTCTATATACGGATCATAAGCTATCACCTTCATACCAAAAGCAAGACTTCTAACAGCGACTCTTGAGCCTATATTTCCAAAACCTATGATGCCAAGAGTTTTACCATAAAGCTCATTTCCATACCATTTTTCACGCTTCCAAGTTCTGTTTTGTTGTAGATCATTTACAGAGTTTATATACTTTCTAGCACTATTTAGCAAATGACACATAGTCATCTCAACAGCAGCTATTGTATTTGCTGTAGGAACGTTCATAACTATAATGCCTTTTTTTGAGCATCCTTCGATATCTACGTTATCTACGCCTACTCCTGCTCTTACTAATGCTTTTAAATTTTTGCAAGCCGATATAAATTTAGCATCACAATCAGTAGAGCTTCTAGTAATAGCTACATCTGCTTCATGCATAATATTTAGAAGTTCGTCTTTTGGAGTATTTACCGCATCTATGATACGCAAATCTTTTTGTGCATTTAAAAGTTCAAAACCAACTGGATGTATTGCGTCACAAACTATAACTGTTTTCATAATTCAATCTTCCTTTATCCTAGAATGAATATTATATTTTTTTAAATTTAAAACTATATTTTGTGCTATATTTTTATTGTCTGTGTTTAGATATATAAGACTTTCATCACCTTTTTTCATCACAGTAGAATCAACGCCAAATTCTTTAGTTACTCTATTTATACAAAAAATAGAGTAAAAATCACATTTATCAAGAAGTAGTTCAAAATACCTTCCTCCTTTGACAAATTTAGAGTTGCCGTCGATTTCGATAAGCATTAAATTTGTAGGTAAAACATAGTCTTTTTTTGCGAACATAGCAACTTTTTCAAACCAAGTTCCAGCTTCTTTATATGTAAATTCTGTGCTACTATTTATATCTTTTGGTTGGTAAAATCTCGGTGCGGGAACTTCTGCAAATTTCCACAAAAACGCACCGGCTCCAAAAAGCAGCAAGGTTAAAAAGCATATTATTATAAAGAAGCTGTTTAACTTCATCTATTAATCAGCTAGCTGCTCTTTTATGATATCGCCAAGAGTCATTTTGCCCTCGTCGTTTATCTCATTTAGAACTTCACGTTCTTTTTGTTTAGCAAGTCTTCTTACGCTTAGACGAATTCTGTTTTTCTTCTCATCTATAAAAGTTATCGCAGCTTCTATACTGTCGCCGACTTTTAAAGAGTTGATATCTAAATTTCCGATATCTTCTTTTCTTATAAGCGCATCAACTCCATCTTCAAGAGATACAAACACGCCAAAATCTTTTATATCCCTGATAGTTCCAGATACGATATCGCCGTTTCCGTGAGTCTTAGCATATTTTGTTACAGGACTCTCTTTTAGATATTTTTGACTAAGTGAGATTTTTTGGTTTTTATCATCAATTTTAATGATTTTTACTTGAATATTATCGCCTGTTTTAAAGATATCTTTGCATTTATCATTTCTATCCCATGAAGAATCTTCATTGTGTAACAATCCTTCTAAAGCGCCTATTCTGACAAATGCACCAAAATTTGTTAGAGTTGTAACAACTCCATCAACTATATCACCTTCGCTAAATTTAGCATTAAATTCATCAAAAGGTTTTGGAAGTAAATTTTTAAGACTTACTCTAAGCCTTCTATCATTAGCGTCTATTTCGATAACTTCAACGTCTAGCTCTTCGCCTTCTTTTATAAAGTCTTTAGGATTTTTGATATTTTTATCCCAAGAAATTTCACTTATATGTAAAAATCCCTCTATATCATTTCCTAGATCAACAAATGCGCCATAAGGTTCTATATTGCTAACAGTAACTTTTATGGTATCGCCTACTTCTAAGCTATCTTTTATCTCTTCCCAAGGATCTGGAGTAGCAGCTTTTACAGATAGAGATAAGTGTTTTTTATCAGTATCGTATTTGATGATCTTAACATCTACCTTATCGCCCTCTTTATATAATGTATTTGGATTTACCGGACCTTTATAGCTAATCTCGCTATAATGAACAAGTCCGTCTATACCGCCGACATCAACAAACATACCATAGGTTGTGATTTTTTTGATAGTTCCTTCGATAATATCAGTATTATCGATAATATTTTCTATAGCTTCTTTACGTTTTTTTCTATCTTCATCGATAAGTTTTTTACGAGATACGATAATGCTTTGCTCATCTTTATCTATTTTTAAAACTTTTACTTTGAATGTTTTATTTATTACTTGATTTGCATCTCTAAAGCCACTTTGTGATTTTGGCATAAAAAACTCAACATCATCATTGCTAAGTGCAACAAATCCGCCCTTGTTTTTAGATACGATTTTTGCATCATAGATATTGTCTGCATTTTCATCGAAATTGTCTATGAAAGCCTTAACTTTCTCTTTTCTAAGAGCCTTTTTATGAGATACGATCGGTCTACCGTTTCTAGATCCTGTTATAGCAACTTTGATAGTATCGCCTATCTTGTATTGTAAAGTGCCATCATTGTTTGTGATCTCAGAGATATTCATAATACCCTCTGACTTCTTACGAACATCAACAAATACCTCAGTATCTTTTATATTGACGATAACACCATCGCAAACTGTACTCTCTTCAGCCTTTAAAGACTCCTCAAACATAGCGGCAAAATCTTCTTCATAATCCATTTTATCGCTTATGTCGTTACGAACATTTTTGTTCACCTCAGCCATCTTGGTCCTTTTATCTATAGATTTTTCCTAGTGTCATATGACGAAAAGTGATATATATTAGCTTAATTTAGCTTTGAATTTAATTAACTATAATAAATTCAAATATTTGAGTTTAAATTATTTATCTTATCTACGACTTTTTCTATTATCCAATCTGGAGTGCTTGCACCAGCGCTTATGCCGCATAATTTTTTATCTTTAAACCAAATTTGTTCTATCTCGTCTCCACTTTCTACTAAGTAGCTATCTTCACATAATTTTTTTGAAATAAGATATAATTGTTTTGTATTTGAACTATTTTTTCCACCTATGATGATCATCACGTCAGCCCTACTAGAAAGCTCTCTAACGGCCTCTTGATTTTCAAGAGTTGCATTACAAATAGTATTAAAAACTCTAACTTCTTTAACTCTTTGCATTAGATAATTTACTATTTGCATAAATTTTTCTATTTTTTTTGTTGTCTGGGATACGACAGCGACTTTAGACGCAAGCCTTATATTATCAAGTTCGCTCTCATCTAAAATAACATGAACTTTCGTGCTTGCATAACTCATCACACCTTTAACTTCAGGATGATTTATATCGCCAAAAAAGATGATTTCATAGCCTTCATTACTCATCTTTTCGACTATTTGCTGCGGCTTCGTGACAAATGGACAAGTAGCATCTATGATCTCGATACCGCGTGATTTTAAATTTGCCAAACCATCTTTCGTGATACCATGAGTTCTTATAATGGCTTTTTTTTCATCTTTTAACTCATTTATATCTTTTAAAGTTTTAACGTTAAAGTTTTTTTTCAGTCTATCTATCTCTAAGCTATTATGGATGAGCTCACCTATAGTAGATGCATTTTTTGAATTTTCGGCTATTTTTATAGCTCTTTTTACTCCAAAACAAAATCCATAACTTTTAGCTAGTTCAATCTTCAACATTTGCTCCTAAACTCCTTAAAAAACAGCTAAATTTAGGAAAGGATGTCGCTATAAATTCGCTCTTTTGTATATCCATACCACAAAGCAGTCCAAGCACGGCAAAACTCATAGCAATGCGGTGATCTCCGTGGCTATCTATACTGGCCTTTTTAGGAACCCCACCTATGACCTCAAAACCATCTTCAAGCTCACTTGCTTCTATACCGCAACTTTTAAGTGCATTAACAGTTACTGCTATACGATCGCACTCTTTTACTCTTAGCTCTTTTGCATTTCTTAGTACGCTTTTTCCGCTTGCCCTTGAAAATGCAACGGCTAAAGCAGGGGCTTCATCTATAAGCCACGAGATATTTTGTGTAACTTCTACTGCTTTGAGCGGTGCGTATTCAACACTTATATCACCGATATCGTCATAATCACTACTTGTTAGGTCATAACTTATCTTAGTGCCCATTTTTTCTAGAATTTTATATGCTTCTATGCGAGTTTTATTTAAAAGTATATTTTTGATTTTGATTTTCGCGCCAGGGGTTATCGCTGCGGCAACGGCGTAAAAAAAGCACGAACTAGGATCATTTGGAACACTTAAATTTAGTGGTCTTAATTTTCTATCATTAAGTGGATTTATCTGTAAGCTAAGTCCATCTCTTTTGATGTCTGCTCCCATACCTAAAAGCATTCTCTCACTATGATCTCTGCTAAGTTCTGGTTCGCTAAATTTACAACCGTTTCCACAGAGTCCAGCTAAAATAAGTGCTGTTTTTACTTGAGCAGAAGGGATATGGCTATCATACTCGAAATACTTCAGCTTAGTACCCCTAATTGCTAATGGCGCTTTATTTGCAAAGTCTCTACCATCTATCTGAGCACCTATCTTAACAAGTGGATCAGCTATCCTTTTCATAGGTCTTTCGTTTAGATATTTATCTCCACTAAGCACAAAAAAACCATCATTTCCAGCAAGTAATCCCATAAATATTCTCATAGCCGTGCCAGAATTTCCACACTCTAAAATCTTGTTTGGCGATGAGATATTTTTTGGTGGAGTTATATAGTAAGAATTTTCTTGCTTTTCAACTTTAGCGCCTAAAGCGCTTATGATCTTTAGAGAATTTATGGTATCTTCTGCCTCTAAATAATCGCTAATAACGCTCGTTTCATCACTCAAAAGTGAAAATATAGCGCACCTATGACTTATGGATTTGTCTGTAGAAATATTTTTAAACTCAGCGTCAAACGCGTGCTTAAGCGCTTCTATTTTCATCTTAATCCTATGCCTAGTTTATTATTTAAAGCTTGTAAAATTTGATCCATAACAACAGATATCTCTTCATCTTCTAATGTTTTTTGCATATCTTGAAATATAAATTTAATACTCAAGCTTACCTTTGAGTTCAAACTTTTATCCTCATAGATATCAACAGGCAAAAACTCTTTTAAAATACCTATCTTTAGCTCGTCAATACAATTTTTGATCTCTAAATATTCTAAATCTTTATCTATTATTACGCTTAGATCTCTACTTATGCTAGGAAATTTAGAGTAGGTTTTTGCTATCTTATTTTCAAATTTGATCCGCTCAAAATCAAGCTCACAAACATATGTTTTTGGTAAATCTCTTTTTAGTTCTAAATTTAGATCTATTCTACCGATATATCCGATATACTCATTATTTTGATAAACTTTAGCTTGTTCAAATTCACTTAAAAACGGTATGTCATCGCTTTTTACGAGTTCTATTTTTCCAACTGAGTTTTGTATCAAACTAGCAAAATCAAAAAAGTTTATCTCTGAAGGTTTTGCACCATTTAAAAGCGTAGGTTCATTTTTTAAACCACTTGCTAAAAAAGCAAATTTAGCGCTTTGGTCGCCGTCTTCATTAAACACATCACCAAATTCAAAAAGCTTAACTGATTTTTTTGAATTTTTGATATTTCTTTCACATGAGTTTAATAAATGATTTATCAAAGTCGGTTTTAAAACTGCAAGTTCGTTATTTATAGGATTTAAAATTTGTGCTTTACAAGGCTTAAATCCTAAAGCGTCAAGCTCTCCTGCGTTATCAAATACGTAATGCACACACTCGAAAAAACCAAGCGCAGCGGCGTTGTGTCTAAGGCGTTTTGAGTTTTTATAAGATATGTAAGTGTTATTATTTATACGACTTTTTTCACTAAAGATCAAAGGCTTAGAAGGGATATTGTCGATGCCTATTATCCTTACGATCTCTTCGCAAATATCGTGAGAATTCAGTATATCATGGCGATAAAACGGTACTTTTGCATAGATATGCTCTTGTTCAGTGTTAAATGTTATATCAAATCCAAGTCTTTTTAGGATCTTTACAACATCGTTTCTAGAAATTTCTGCGCCTATCATATTTGAAAGTTCTGTACAATTAAAACTTATGATAATTTGATCTTTTTCGAGTAAAATTTGTTGCATTCCAGCATATGGGGTAATATGCTTGTTTTTAGCAAATATATCAAATAAAAAGTTCATAGCCATACTTAGCTTTGGTTCGCTACCTCTGCTACTTCTATAGACTGCTTCATCGCGAGGCTGTTCTTTGTCTTTAAGGGCTGCTTCAGAGACTATTTTTGGGTCTACATAACTAGCTTCTATGATAATAATCTTAGAGTTATTGTCTATGTTTGCCTCTTTTGTCTGCCAAATTCCTAATTGACCTAGGCATTTTGAATCAAAATAAACACCATATGATCCGTTATTAAGGACTTTTATATCTATGACTATTTTCTCTTCTTTATTTGTTGCTAATTTTTCATAATCATAAGCTCTAAAGATAACACCAGTAGAGTGAGTCATATATGATAAAATCTTTTCTACTGGATGTTCTTTAGTCTGCTCTGTATAAGCAAGCCTTAGTTCTGTTTTTAAATTTAAAGATAGCTCTTCTTTTAGCTCTATAGCCCTATATGCTACTGAAGCCTCTATTTTATCTTCACAGCGAATGCTGATAATCCTACCTATACCAAGAAGCTTTTCCTCATCTTCTCTTGGTTCTCGCTCTTTAAGCGGTAGATCAAATCCCGCAGATAGATCACGTGCAACGCCGTGTATGCTTAGGCAGTCACCTCTATTTGGCGTAAGCTCTATCTCTATGAGCTCATCATTTAAAATAGGATACTCTTTTAGTTCGCGTCCTAGCACAAGCTCGCCTATACTATCATCTAATAGCATAATGCCATTGTTTAATTTAGGAAGTCCAAGCTCGGTGCTGCTACAAAGCATTCCAGAGCTTGCTACGCCTCTTAATTTTGCCGCTTTTATCTCAAGACCACTAGGCATAATAGCACCTATAAGCGCACAAGCTACGAATTGTCCAGCAGCAACATTAGGAGCACCGCAGACTATTTGCAAAATCTCACTTCCGACATCTACTTCACAAACGTGTAGATGATCGCTGTTTTCGTGATCTACACAAGATAGTACTTTTCCTACGACAACATGGTTTGGAATACTAAATTTATTTAGGCTATCTACTTCTAGTCCGATCTCGTTTAGTTTTTTACATACTTCTTCTGCGCTTAAATGCGAAAGATCTATAAATTCATTTAACCAATTTTTACTTATTATCATTTAAATTGCTCCAAAAGTCTAATATCTCCTTCAAAAAGGCTTCTAAGATCTGGTATCTGATGAAGAAGCATAGCAAATCTTTCGACACCAAGTCCAAAGGCGTATCCGCTAACGTTTTCATAACCGACTGCTTTAAAGACATTTGGATCAACTATCCCACTTCCTAAAACTTCTAACCAGCCTGTTTGTTTGCATACTCTACATCCATTGCCGCCACAAAATATACAGCTTATATCAACTTCTGTGCTAGGTTCTGTAAATGGAAAAAAGCTAGGACGAAATCTAACTTTTACATCGCCAAACATATATCTTAAGAACTCTTCTAGTATATATTTTAAATTCGCAAAGCTTACTTTTCCTTCTTCTTCGACAACTAGTCCTTCTACTTGATGAAACATCGGTGTATGGGTAAGATCAAGATCACGTCTAAAAACAGATCCTGGAGCTATCATACGAATAGGCGGTTTTTGTTTTAGCATAGTTCTTACTTGAACTGGACTTGTATGAGTCCTAAGCAACCTAAAATCCTTAAGATAAAATGTATCTTGCATATCGCGTGCGGGATGATATTTTGGTAAATTTAAAGCTTCAAAATTATGAAAATCATCTTCTATGAGAGGTCCGCTCTCTACACTAAAGTTTTGAGCGACAAAATACTCAATGATTTTATCCATAGTCTCCATAACCGGATGTATAGCACCTTTATTTAAAGGCTCGTTAAAAAGCGTAATATCAACACTTTCGCGTTTCATTTTATCTTTTATAAACTCACTTTCTAAAATCGCTTTTTTCTGTGCGATTTTAGCATTAAACGTATCTCTTTGAATATTTAAATTCTCGGCAAAGGCCTTTTTTTCTTCTGGAGCTATATCTTTTAATTTTGCAAAAAGAGATGTAATAACACCTTTTTTTCCAAAAAGCTCAACTCTAATTTTTTCAAGCTCATCAAGATTTTTAGCCTTTTCAATCCTATCAATAATCTCTTGCAACTTAACTACCTTAATTTAAATTTTTACTCAATTGTACCCTAAAATCATTAAAGTAGATATAAAATTAATAAATAATCAGATATAATTATGATCAAAATTTAAATTTAGGAGATGATTATGGCTTGCATTTTTGACAAGATAGTCGCCGGAGAAATTCCATCAAACAAAGTTCTAGAAAATGAAAATTTTTTGGCATTTCACGATATAAATCCAAAAGCACCTATACATATATTGATAATACCAAAAAAGCACTATGAGAATTTTCAAGTTATGGATCCGGCTTTAATGGGTGAAATGACAAAATTTATTCAAGAAGTTGCTAGCGTGATCGGCGTAGATAAGACCGGATATAGACTTGTTACTAATTGCGGTGAAAACGGTGGTCAAGAAGTGATGCATCTACATTTTCATCTGCTTGGCGGAACTATGCTAAAATGGACTGATGATCATTTAAATGATCCTAAAGATAGTTTTTAAAGAGCCTAAAGGCTCTTTCTTGTCTAAAGCATAAATTTATACAAATACCGGAACTGGAGTATTTTGCAAGAAATATTTCGTAGTTCCACCAAGATACATTTCTCTCAAACCGTTTTCTCCAGAGCTACTAGCGACAACCATATCAAAATGTCCGTTTTGTGTATTATTTAGTAAAGCTTCGCCGTGCGTAGATGTTGTTTTTACGACTTCAAATGTAGCATTTACGTCATGGAACGATAGATATTTTAGCAGATCATCTTGAATGCTTGGAGCGTCTTGCATATATCTAGCAGTCGTGATGATATGTACGCTTTTAGCCTGCTTTAGCAAAAACATAGAGCCGGTTATCGCTTTGGCTATATTAGCCGTTCCACTCCAACCTATAAGAATTCTATCTGTTTTAAACTCTTTTAAATTTCTTGGTATGACTATAGCGTTTTTTCCACTCTTTATAACAGATGCATTAAAAGTGGCAGTAGGCTCACCTTCTGGTGGGCAAGCACTCACTACTAGATCACAAAATTTAGCTTCGTATTCTACAACCTTACTTCTTAAGCCCTCTTTTGTGACAAACTCCGCAGTAGCGATTCCTGGTAAATTTGTATCTGAAATTTGTACGCCTAATTCACCACAAAGCCTTGTAAAAAGCTCGTGATTTTTATCTTTTTGAGCTTTTAGCTCATCTGCGACACTATCATGAAGAGCGTCAAAGATTTTTCCACTTCTTAGCGCCATTTCCATATTAAACACTAAGTTAAAATCCATTTGAGAAGCTAAAAACTTAATATGCGAATTAAACGCTTTATTTACAAGCAAAGCACCACGAATTCGAGCTTCAATGTCTTCTCCGCCGCCTATTGGAAAAAATAATTTTTTGATATCCATGATAATTTCCTAATTTAATTCCAGTGAAATTTTTCCACTTTTTATCTCACCGACTTTAACTTTTACCCTATCTCCCTCATGCAAAGGAGCACTCATTTTAGATATATGTAAAAGTCCGTCAACGCCGTCTCTTAAAGATATAAACGCACCAAACTGAGCTACTTTTTTTACCTCTCCTTCAAATTCATCTCCAACGCTAAATGCAGATACATTTTTATTTTCTTTTCTGCCTTTAAAGCCTCCACCTCTTGGTTCTTTTTGTAAAATTTGAATAATATAATCTTTTGCTGCTTCAACTTTACCTTTTTGACCACCTGCTATTTTTACTTCACCTTTTTCGCGGTCTAGATCTATGCTAACTTCGAATTTCTCTATGATCTCTTTTATAGTTTTTCCAGCTTGTCCGATGATATCAACTATCTTGCTAGGATCGACGCTAAATAGCTCTAATTTAGGCAAAACATCTTCATTTATGACTATATCATCATTTGCTCTTTGCATAATTTTAAGTATATGCTCTCTTCCTTCTTTAGCTTGATACAAAGCTTCTTTTAGCACTTCAAGACTGATTCCTCCGAGCTTTATATCCATTTGAAGCGCTGTGATACCATCGATACTTCCAGCAACTTTAAAATCCATATCGCCATCATGATCTTCAAGCCCCATGATATCAGTCAAAACTGCGTGTTTATCGCCTTCAAAAATCAGCCCCATAGCAACTCCGGCTACTAATTTTATAGTTTCAACGCCAGCAGCGCGAAGAGCCAAAGAACCGCCACAAACACTAGCCATAGAGCTAGATCCGTTACTTTCTAATATCTCACTAACTATTCTTAAAGAGTAAGGACTATTTATATCAACACTTGGATATAGTGCTCTTTTAGCCAAATTTCCATGTCCTAGCTCTCTTCTACCAGGAGCCTTTATTGGGCTTGCTTCGCCGACGCTAAATCCAGGAAAATTATAATTGAACATAAATTTTTCAGATACGGCATTTCTTTCTGTTAAAAGCTCATTCATCTGAGCGTCATTATCAGTGCCTAAAGTAGCTATTACAAGAGCTTGAGTTTGACCACGAGTAAATAGACAACTTCCGTGTGCGCTTGGAAGTATATTTGTTTCGATAGTGATAGGTCTAACTTCTTTTAGCCCTCTTCCATCCGCTCTTCTTGCTTCTTCTATGATCTGAGATCTAACTATCTTCTTTTTATATTTTCCTAAAATATTTAAAATAACTTCTTCTCTCCAACCCTCTTTTATGGCTATATCGCTACTTGCTATCTGTTTTGCTATCTTTGATAACTCGCTTGCACGTTCACTTTTTGCCATTTGATTTATGGCTAATTTCACATCGTTTTTATAAAATTCATCTATATAAATAGCAATATTTTCATTTTCTATTTCAGGTTTGTATTCTAAGTTTGCATTATCTTTTTTATGGTGTGAAAATGCTTCTTCATAAGCACTACTACCTCTTAAAATAGCCTCACCAGCAAATTTAATGGCTTCTACCATCATATCTTCGCTAAATTCATTCATATCTTGTTTTGGGATAAAACCCTCATTTAGACTCGGATCTATCATAGGATCTATAGCTATGACTGGTACTATCTCATTTTGAACTTGCGGTAAACTTCTCATTTCTATCATCAAAAGCTCATCGCCTACACCAGCAACATAAAGATCTAAACTAGAATTTTTAAGCTCACTATTAGTAGGATTTATAACAAATTCTTTATCTATATAGCCTACTCTAACACCGCAAACAGCGCGTTCAACAGGGATATCACTAAGATAAAGTGCAACGCTTGCAGCATTTAATGCAGCTACTTGGAGATCCACTTCTGGATCGCTACTCAAAACCATTACAACTATTTGAGTAGGATATGCATATCCTTTTGGAAAAAGTGGTCTTAAGCTTCTATCGATTATACGACTTGTGAGAGTTTCAAATTCCCCAGGTTTTGTCTCTCTTTTGATGTATCCCCCAGGTATTCTTCCTGCTGCGTATTGTTTTTCTATGTACTGAACCGTAAGTGGCAAAAAGTCCTCTTCTACCACAGCGTCTTCTCTAGCTACGGTTGCTAAGATTACTGTATTTTTCACACGCAAAAGAACTGCGCCGGCTGCTTGTTTGGCTACTTTATCTAAATCAAAAATCTCAACTTGATTATTTACTTCTATCGAATACTGCATAATACTGCTCCTTATTTTTGTAATGGTAAATAATATGGACTTTCTTCTAAAATAGACATAATAGAATCTGAATTTAAGTCTATTTTGTTGTTATAATAAAAATCCACATCGACAAAATTTGTTATTTTTCTGACACAAAATATATTATCTATCAATGTATTTAGGTATGAAACGATGCCACTTGGCATAAGCGGCGTTGCGTAAGTTATGGACTTTACTCCTAAATTTATAAGCGTTTTTATGCAAGTAACTGCCGTAGCCCCAGTTTCACAACCTTCATCGATCAGCAAGATATTTCTTCCTTGCAAATCCCAAAGTAACTTTCCTTTCCTATATCTATAAACATTTTTTAAGATCTTTTCTTCATATTTTCTATGAGCTTCACCGTAAATAAAATCCAAAGTTATGTTAAAAGCGTTTATAAGCTCTTCATTTATGACTATTTCCTCAGTTTCGCTTACCATACCGACTTCACATTCTGGATTATTTGGTGCTGTTATCTGCTCACTAAATAGCAACTCGTAACTAAGACCTAAAGCGCGAGCCACTCTATCTGTTAAAACGATCGAATCCAAAGACGAGCAAATAAGCACGTAATCGCCACTTATAAGCTCATTTTTAGGCAATATCTCAAAAAGTTTATCGGCTGCATCGAGTTGATTTTCAAATTTAAGCTCGCTTGGACTTATCATTGCAATGAAGCTCCATTATTATTGTTTTGCTCTATAGAAAAGTCATATCCTACTTCGCCAAACGGATAAAAACCAAACATCAGATAAACTCCTTGAGTTTTTTTAGATTCTATACCGCCGCTTGTATTTTTTGGCTCTATGTCTTCTTGATAAATGAGCGAATAACTCCAGCATTTTCTTTTATAATTTATACCGGTTTTCCATCTTTTTGTGTAATTTCTTTCAAAATCATAATCAAACCCACCAAGTAGCGAGTAGTTTCTAGATACGTTTATATTTAGAGAAGAGCCAAAATAACTCTCTCTTTCATAAGTCTTATTTTCACTGTCTTTTTCTTCATAGGTATGATATAAAGATGTATTAAACAGCGAATTTAAATATCCGACTCCGGTTTGAATTTTAGGAAAACGGTTATTTATATGTGAGTATTCGAATTTGTTGGCTATAGTAAAGTTATTTAGGTATAAGTTTACTCTATGTTCTAAATTTGAAAACTCACTATTTTCGATATTAAAGCCTTGTTTGACGCTATGCCTTAGTACTTTTTTACCGTCTCTATCATAAAAATACTGCGTCAAATTCGCAAATGTATTTTCCGTAGTATATTCATCGCTTAAAGCACCGATAAAATTATCTTCGAAAAGATCATCTTGCAAGTTAGATATATCGGTTCCATAAGCTATTTTATAATATTTTAGCAACTTTTGTTTTATTTTACCACTTGAATATCCTGGTTTTATATAATCAAGCCTTAAGTTCATAGTGTGATAAAAATCGTCATAAGCTTTTGCAAGATCTGTTTGCAACGCAAAATCATGATAATGGTTTATAAAGTCGTCAAATTCATCATCTCTTAAAGAGCCATTACTATAAATTTTATTATTATCATACTGGATATGCGTCGCATATAGATTTTCAGTAATACTAAAATTTGCAAAATCATCAAGTATATTAAAATTGATACCGACTGGTAAATTTAGCTCATAAGAAGATGCACTCACTCCCACGCTTCTTGTATAATTATGATATTGTGTATCAAATGAATATGTTAAATTCGGAAGTATAAACTGGTCTAGAAAGCTATGATATTGCAAAGTCGGAAGCTCTTGCAAAGTGTCGTCATTGCCGTATTTAGAGCCGATTTTAGCGGTGTCTATATAATACTTTGCGTACATACCAAAATAATGTTCATTCGTCGTAAGAAAATAGTTGAGTTTAGACTGCACTAATGAGTCAAAGTCATTTTCTTTGCCACGTAAATTTAGATAGTCTATATCGTTTAAATGGGTGTATTTAAGCCACAATCCCTCGTTATAATCCCCGTCTAAAAAGTATTTTACGAGCTTGTCTCTATCGTATTCTATCTCATAACCATAATGTTTGTTATTTTTCAATTTTTCTTTTTGGACGTATGAAGATTTATCCCAAAACTCTCCACCTCTTATGAGTCCTTTTGAATAAGGGGAATCCGCAAATCTAAATGTAGAGTAAAGCCCTGCTCCCCTACTTGTACGAACTTGAGGATCAAACTCTAGATCCCATTCATCGTGGGTTGCTATATAAATAGGTTGCAGATATCTAAGACCTTCTCCTTTACCAAAAGAAATTTGAGGTATCAAAAGTCCACTACGTCTAGTTTTATCCGTAGAAAAACCAAAATAAGGAAGATAAAATATCGGCATATCACCCACGTAAAAAACGGGGTTATAAAGATGAAGAAATTTGCTTGTTTTATTAAGCTCTCCACTAGTAAATTTTATATGCCAGTCTGGATCTTGAACATTACAGCTAGAAACTATCGATTTTGATACTTCATAAGCGTCATTGTTGCTGCAACTCTCATCGCTTTGTATCCATAGCTCTTTACTTTTGTCCATAGCAAAACTACTGTCTGCGTTTATCTCATCTGTTTTTAAATTTACTTTTGCATAATTCGATCTAGTAGTTTCGTTTTCACCTTTTAGTATATTTACGTTTCCAAAAAGCTCAACTATCTCGTTTGCTTCGTCATATTTTGCTTCATCTGCTGTTACTAAATATGTTTGAGAAAAAAGTAGCACATTGCCTTTTGCTTCTATGATCTGTCCGTTTTTATCTACGTTATCGGCTAAAAACTCGACATTTTCTACAGCACCAAATGCTAAAGTTGCGGTAAATACGGTCAAAAAAGTTTTTTTAATAAGCATTACAAACTACTGTCTTTGCCAGTCTATCGTGCCAAGTTTGTCTATAAATATTACCAAAAGCCCAGATAAAACCTAGATAAAAGCACCATTCACTCAGTATTCTAACACAAGCTCTTAGTGCACTAGCGCCAAATGTAGGTTTTGATAGCATGAGCGTATCTAGTGTGATTATTTTAAATATCATTTTTCCCGGAGTTGCGCCGTAGTACCAGATAAAAAATGTATGGTAGATAACCTTTAAAAGCGTGATTTGAAACATTAAATTTGATATAAGCATAGCTAGTTGTTCTACATTATCTGCAGTTTTTACCAAAGAGTTCCAATATGCAAATAAAAATATAACGCTAACTATGATTTCATCAACGCTATAAGCTAAGATTCTTCTATCCATCTTAGCTATACTTATATTTTCCCTATCTAATTTATCTAACAAATTTTCATTCATTTAAGAGCCTGATATGCGATATCTTTTCTAAATTTACTGCCGTCAAAATCTATATTTTGGACAAGCTCATAAGCTTTTTTATGAGCCTCTTTTATATCTTTTCCTACGCCTACTGCTACTAAAATACGCCCACCATCACTATATAAAACGCCATTTTCTTCGCTAACTCCGGCGTAAGCTATATGTGAGCCATCTGGTATATCTTTTATAGTTATTTTTGTTTTAGGAGTACTATCATAAGGATAGTTTTTACTGGCCATGACTACGCCTACTGCTACATCATCTTTTAAAGTGATATCTATAAGTTTTCCAGTAGCTGCGTCATATAGTATTTCACTTAGATTTCCATCTATCAAAGGCATCAAGACTTCACATTCTGGATCCCCAAAACGCACGTTAAACTCTAAAACATAAGGGGTATTATTGACTATCATAAGACCTACAAAAAGAACTCCACAAAATGGAGCATTTTCTTTTTGCATACCGGCTAAAGTCGGAGCTACGACTTCTTGCTCTACTCTTTTTATAAGCTCTTTACTAGCCAAAGGACTTGGTGCGTAAGCCCCCATTCCACCAGTATTTGGACCTTCATCATTATCAAGCAATCTTTTATGATCTTGAGCAACTGGAAGGCTTACAAAGCTTTTGCCATCGCAAATAGCAAAAAAACTAAGCTCAAAACCATCTAAAAACTCTTCTATGACTATGCTTTTACCAGCATCTCCAAAACTATCTCCGCTTAACATATCAAGAGCTGCTTTTTTCGCTTCATCGTGACTTTGAGCTATGATCACGCCTTTTCCCGCACAAAGTCCGTCTGCTTTTACGACTACGATTTGACCTAGAGTATCTATAAATTTACTAGCTTCATCAAAATTATTAGTATTTAAAAATCTTGCAGTCCTAATACCATTTTTATGCAAAAAATCCTTCATATAAGTCTTACTGCTCTCTAACATAGCAGCAGCTTTTGTAGGACCAAATATATTTAGCCCTTTTTCTTTAAATATATCTACTACTCCAGCACTCAGCGCATTTTCCGGACCGACCACACTTAAAGCTATATCGTTTTTCTTTGCAAAATCAGCCAGTTCGTAATAATCTTTTGCGATGATATTTGTGCCAAGCTCTTTTGTAGCTCCATTTCCAGGAGAAAAGTATAATTTTTTTACGTTTTTGTCTTGTTTTAGTCTAAGCCCTATGGCATACTCTCTGCCACCGCTTCCTATAATTAAAATATTCATATTTTTCCTAATAAATTAAGTAAGAAAACCCAAATGGCCGTTGCGTAGTAGAATCGGCCCTAAAAAGCCAATCTTGCAGATAGGCTTATGCTTTAGGTCGCGATTTCTCGCTCTAAGAGTTACAAACGAAGTCGCGTCTCACTGCATAAGCACATCTCCGCCTATACTAATGTGTTGGACCCTCATAAAAAACGCTATCGAACCATTCAGGCTTAGAGATTATATATAAATTTTGCTTAAATTCAAAGAATATTTATTTATTTTATGTCTTTTGCTAAAGCCACGCATTCGTTTATGCTTTGAACTTTGCTTTGAAATGTGTTAGTAAATTTTTCTAGATATTTTGCAGTCGTTTTTCCTATAGCTATAGCTTTATAGCTATTATCCCAGCCGAAATTTCGTATAAACCCTTCTACATTTTTTGGACTAGTAAATATAATTTTTGAGTTTAAAGGCGGTTTTAAACTACTATCTAAGCTCAATATCACATTTTCATAGCCTATTATGGTAGTGATATCAACACTATTTTTTTTAAAAAAAAAGCTTAAATTTGACAGCGTGTCTTTTGCACTTATATACAAAACTTTTTTATTTTTAAGATCATTTATGATCTCCATACCAAACTCTTTGCCATGTGAACTTAAAGCTTGTACTACATCGCTAAATCCAAAATCTAAAGCGCTTTTTGTGGTGGCTTCTCCTATGCTTTTTACGGTTAAATTCCTAGGCGATACACCATTAAATTTAAGAGCGTTTATACCATTTTTACTGGTTAAAACAAGAACATCAAAATCGTCTAAATCAACACTAAATTTCTTGAAAACCACTTCACATACTTTTAAATTTATGATTTCATCATCATTAAAAACAGTATTTGAAACAAGATATATCATAGCTTTACTCCAAGTATTTTAAGATGATCTTCCACTCTTCAAGCAGATCTTCTAGCTTGTATTTTGCATTTGCAGGGCTAGTTGAAGGAAGCTTTACTGGTTCGAATTTATGAAATTTTTTGCATATGATATACGCCCTAACGCCGTTTGCAAAGACTTGCTCTATTTTGGTATTTTCAAAAATTCGGTTTAAATTAGTAGGAAATATATTTTTCATAGAACTATCAGACGATCCTTTTACATCGCAGCTAAAAGCAGCGTCGTACAAAGCTACTTTATGCCTTAACAAGAAATCCACTTTTTCTTTTACATTATTTAGTTTCGGCTCATCAAAAAGCAAAGATAAAACTTTCCAAAATCTATTTTGCTTATGAGCGTAATAAAATCCATCTAAACGTGATCTAACTGATGGAAAAGAGCCCAGTATAAGTATCTTTGAGCTCTCATCGAAAATAGGTTCAAATGGATGAATTTGCATAGCGGTATAAGCTAAGAAGATTTATTCCCATTCAATAGTTGCAGGCGGTTTTGAACTGATATCATACACTACGCGGTTAATGCCTTCAACTTCGTTTATTATACGACGGCTACAGTTTTCTAGCAAGTCATAAGGAAGTCTCGAAAAACTAGCTGTCATTCCGTCGCTTGCATCGACTACACGGATGCAGACCGCATTTTCATAAGTACGGTTATCACCCATAACTCCTACGCTATTTACGTTTAAAAGTACGCAAAATGCTTGCCAAGTCTTATCATACCAGCCGCTACTTTTTAACTCATCTCTTAATATAACATCTGCTTTTCTTAAAAGCTCAAGGCGATCTTTTGTAACTTCTCCCATTATGCGTATCGCAAGTCCAGGTCCTGGGAATGGATGACGAAAAACTACATCTGGGCTTAGTCCTAGCTCAAGTCCTAGCTTTCTAACCTCATCTTTGAATATCTCTCTTAAAGGCTCTATCAGCTCAAATTTCATCCGTTCAGGAAGTCCGCCTACATTGTGGTGGCTTTTAATAGTCTTAGAAGCGCCAGCAACGCTACTTTCGATAACATCAGTATATAAAGTACCTTGAGCAAGGTATTTTACATTTGCATGTTTTTTTGCCTCAGCGTCAAAAACTTCTATAAATGTTTCACCTATAATCTTACGTTTTTTCTCAGGATCGCTTACGCCTTTAAGCCTTTTTAAAAACAGCTCGCTAGCATCTATACTGATGAGATTTACACCGAGTTTTAGTCTAAACATATCTTCTACTTGCTTAGCTTCATTATGTCTAAGAAGTCCATTATCTACAAATACTACTATCAAATTTTGTGGGATTGCATTAGCTAAAAGAGCAGCTACAACAGAGCTATCCACGCCGCCGCTTACCGCGCATAAAACTTGATCGTTTCCTACTTTCGTACGCAAAGCCTCTATCTCTTTTTTAGCGAAGCTTCCCATATTCCAGGTGCTTTCGCAGCCACAAATTTTAGCAAAGTTTTTGAGTATCACGTCGCCAAATTCGGTATGAGCGACTTCTGGATGAAATTGAAGCGCATAGAATTTTTTGCTCTCACAACCAAATACGCAGTATTCGCTATTTTCAGAGTCTGCTAAAACTTCAAAACCACTTGGTAAAGCAGTAACTTTATCTGAATGGCTCATCCAAACTATACTGCCGTTTGTCACGCCTTTTAGTAAAGCACATTCTTTTAGTATATTTATCTTTGCTTTTCCATACTCTTTTTGACCAGCAGGAGCGACTTCGGCTCCATTTTTATGAGCCATCAGCTGCATTCCGTAGCAAATTCCAAGAACAGGAATATCAAGCCCCCAGATCTGATCATCGCAAAAATACGCATCTTTAGCATAAACACTTGCTGGACCGCCACTTAGGATTATACCTTTTGGATTTTTGGCTTTTATAGTTTGAGTACTAACATTAAACGGTAAAAGCTCAGCATAAACGCCTTGTTCTCTAAGTCTTCTGGCGATGAGTTGTGTGTACTGCGATCCGAAATCCAGCACTAAAATATCTGCATTTTTCATTTATACCAACCTAAATTTTATAATTTTCGCAAGGCGCGCTTGCAACTAAAAATAATTAACTTTGGCATTCTAGCCAAATTTAATTGAAACTTAACATAAGCCACATTAAAAAATATTATTAAACGGCGTTTTTATCCTAAAAAACAATATTTTATAAAATACATAAAAAACATTTAGCGTTTAATATGCATTTTATAAGATATCTTATGGCACATTTACGGCACAATCATTTATCTGAAATTGCAAGTTTTTTATGCAAAATCAGATAAGTTATTTTGTAGATTTTTTATGCAAAATCATTTGTCTAATTTTGCAAGTTTTTTTATACAATTTTCCCCTTGACATTTTTATAAAAATATGCTAGGGATAGCTATTTTTTCTTTTTACCGCTACATTTAGCCATTTTGCGTCCTTTCTATTAGTTTAATTTTCTCTCTTACACTAGGTAGATACATCAATGTACCTTTTTCTAAGCCTAAGTCGTAATCCTCGCTAATACTATAATTTTTACGCTTAATTAGCTCAGTATTCATAGGTATAAAGTTGATTTTTGGCTCGTCTTCATTATCAGGCATTTCATCGTCTTCGTATCTGTTTGGGCTTTTAAAAATATCTCTTGTGTCGCCGTACGCCTTATAAAGGTCTTGAAACTTTGATAAGATATTTGAAAATTGATTGTTGCTTATACCGCTACCAGTAAAGACTGAAGGCATAAGAGCGTTTGCGGTAACTGGCGAGTAAAGCATATTTCCACCTGTAATTGAGCTAATAGTGATATTATTTGTAAAAACATTTACTGAGCTCATACCGCTAAAAATGCTATTTGAGCCTGTCATAGCCATAGTAGCACCAGTGCTTACATTTGTAGCAAGTCCGCTACTTGAAATGATGAACGTTCCAGAGTTGCTACTAACCATACTAAATCCACCTGGCAAGGTTGAAGAAGTTACTAGATTTGAGCCTATGGCTGAAGCATTCGCTGAGCCTGTAGTGGTATATAAAGACGCGGTTTGACTTAGCCCTGAGTTAGAAGCAGCGGCTGAAGCACTTAATTTACTAGCATTTGAAGCAAGTTGAGAGCTAAAAGAGTTCCATACGCTAGTTATTGCACTTGCAATACCTAAAATACTACTTATCCCACCAAAAATCTTACCAGCTCTTAAAGCACCCTTACCGCCAAGCCCAAGCATAGCACTAGCAGTCGCTATAAGCCCAAGTCCCATAAACATAAAACTAGCATACGTTAGCATTACCACAGCATTTACAGCAGTGGATGAAGCTGCGCCCATTGCAGCCCCAGCACTTGCAGCTGCTGCTCCACCAGTCCAAATAGAAGCGATGAGTATTACAATGGCTGCGATAGGAAATACCCAGCCCGGCACGCCTTTATCTTCATTGACATACAGATAATAATGACTAGCCCATTCTTTATACCACCTAAAAGAGCCACGAGTTGGCATATTATTTGAGCTATAAAAAGTTTCTGTAAGACTCATACCAAATTCATTTGCAGTATAAAAACTACTATTAAATTTCCCCAATCTGCCGTCATTAAAAATTATATATTCCCCACTAATTCCTACTGGATAAAGAGTATAGCTAAGAGAGCTATTAGCGTCTGTAAAGCTAACTTGTAAATCATATCCACCACTTGTAACTACATCTGCGTGGTTCCAGTATTCAATATATTTAGTGTGGTCGCTCCCTAATCCCGTTTCTAATCTACCATAAGAGTAAATTTGCTTTACGCTCATATGAGCACTTATGTAGTCTTGTTGCATATGTCCGGATACATTTTGCTTATAACTTCCATCTACATCATCACTTGAAGATGGGATATAGGTTAATCTTTTTATTGTGAAACTTGAAGTCTCGCCGGTATCCCTAATAACTTGCCTACCATTTACCATTATTTGCTCATAGACTTTGGTGTAGTAAGTCCAATCAAACCTTATAGTGCTTTCACTAAATCTTACTCCCTCTTGTCTATTCCTTGTAACCTTATAAATTAAACTAAATTTGCGATTTTCTACAAAAGATTTTGGCGCACTCATAAAAACCATATTACCATTATTATCTACTATATACCACATATTAAAAGAGTAGCCAGTTTCTTCGCCGTCGTCATCTCTGTATCTATACGTACTATATCCATTTACTGATAGATTTGTAAAGTTCTTAAATCTATCCATAGACATACCAGCCCAAATTTCACAATCATCGTGGTAGATACCATCTTTTAAATTTCCTTGATAATGCCTATAAGGGCTTTGTCCTACAAAGTATTGATTTAGCCCTAAGGCTGTTCTGCTATGATAATTATAAGGGCTAGGGTCAGGGGATTTAATCCAATAATGCGAATTAAAATATAAATTTTGCTTTAATGTTGGGTGGTAAAATCTATAAAAGTTTCCACCAGCTAAACCTTTTCTCATTAGTTGCAAATGCAAAAGTTCGAGCATTTTATTGCAACTTTTAGTCCTGCTTAAGAGCAGATTTTTAAACTGCTCTACGTAAGGAACTCCAGCAGGGCGATATCCAGTTATCCAAGTTTTATTATTCATGAATTAGGTGTTATTTTATCTATTGCATTTAGCATTTTAGTCATTAGGTCACTAGGAACGCTTACCCCACCACTAGCATATCCAAAGACTGCATTTGTGATAATTTCAGCTTCTTTTATATTGAGCTGGTCATCATAGCTTGTTACCTCTCTTATTACTGCGTTTTTCTTTTCTTTTTCAGTTTCAGTTTGAGCTTCTACTAGCTTTGTACGGGCTTTATTAAAGTCAATCTCAGCGTTTGATAAGTCTATTTGGCTTCTAACTTGTTGCATATTTAAAGCAGTATCAAGGGCTCTTGCTGTTAGGTTTATAGTCATAGCACTCATTAAATTTGCTTGTATGCTTATCTTATCTTTTGGTGCTAGGGTTTTATCGTTAAAACTATCCTCTAAATATTTAAGCGTTTTAGCAAATATTGATCTATCATCAACGATAGCATTTTCTATTTTTTTATAGTCCTCTATTAGCTTTGTAGTATCTAAATTTAAAACTTCATCTGCCATTTTTGCTCCTTTTTATTTGTTTTTTGGTTTATTTAAATCTTTTTTAGCCTTTGAGTAAGCCTTATAAAGCTCATCTGGTGCAACTTGTGTTGGCTCTTTAGCTTCAGATAAAAATTTAGCGTATTGTTTGGCTTTTTGCTCTACTGATAGGTCTTGACTTTTTATCTCTTTTGGGGTAGAATTCTCACTTAAAGGCTGGTTCCTAGTGTAATTCTGCCTATCATAGGCAGACCCAGCCTTTCTATTACTAAAAAAGCTTATTACTCTATCTTTACCGCCACGAGTATCGCCGATAATTGCTCTAAATCTAACGCCATTTTCATCAGTATAATCATACACACGCTTACCACCACTTTCTTTGAAGTCGCCAGCTTTGCGGATATACTCCCCCATATTTAGATATTCTTGTGTTGTTATATAACCTTCGTTTTTTGGGTCTAGGTGTTTTTGTATATGCAGTGAGCCAAAACCATCTTTATTTGCTGTTATATTATCAGCTCTGCCTTTTTCAAACTTTATAACATTTTCTACATCTTCTATATCTTTGTATATTTGCGTAGCTCTTTTTTCATTAAATGCTACATTATACACGCCACGCACTTCTTTTTGCTTAGGTGTATAACTAGCACTCATACCGCTATCATTAAAAACCACTTTTCTAAAATTAGGTATCACATCAGCAGTAGCATTTGGGTGCTTTGTTTTGTTATAGACTTTTAGCAAGGCAGTTGCTAACTCTTCTTTATCTATTTGCCCTACTAACGCACTAAACCTATTATCTAGCTCATCAGTTAGTCTATCTATCTCTTTATCCCTTTGCGGACTGATTTTGCCATACTCTTTATCTAGTGCCATATCTTGCTTTTTTAGTGCTATTAGCTCTTTGCTTATTTGCTCGTTAGCTTGGCTTTTTGGCAAGGCTTTTGCTATCTTTTCTAAGTTCTCTAAATCAGTAGTTCTTTCAAGCTTAGCGTTATTTAGCTTACTTGGTATTAGCCTTGTTTGCTCGTTTCTAGCCTCTACTTCACCAGCTAATCTGCGGTAGTCTAGCACATCTTTATCCATACCGCCACGAGCAAAGCCCTCTATGCTTTGGATTTTATGTTGCATTTCGTGGTATAAAATGCTTCTTAGCATTTCAGGCTTATTATAGAGATTAGAGTTTAAAACTATTTCATCAAGCGTTCTATTATAATATCCGTCGTATATTTCGCCGTCAAGTTCATCAAATCTTACTTTCACATCTCTTAGCTGCGGATAAGCATTAAAGAGCTTTTTATCATCTAGCACTTCGCTAAGTTTTAAACCATCTTTTGCCTTTACGATAATATTAGCTTTTTGGCTTAAAGTAGCGTTTAATTTATTTAGATCGGCTTGGTATTTATCATTTATTTTAGCTTTGTCTTGTAAGAGTTCTAGTTTTTCTCTATTGTTTTGTTTAAAAGCCTTAGCGTCAAACAAATCTTTTATTGCTTTTTTAAACTTGCCACCAAGCGGATTTATCTCAAACTTCCACTTCTTATCTATATCCTTATACCATCCAGTTTTAGCCCATATTTCGCTCTCATCTGCTCCATTTTTTGCCATTTCCCCAGCGGTTTTTAGTTTAGCCTTATTTGCTCCGATTGCGTTCTCTCCGCCAAAAATATAATTATAATTATCCTTTGGTGTTTTGCCTAGGGCTTTACCTATGATATCAGGTCTATCATTTAAAATTCCAGGTAAATCCTTTGCTAATCCTTGGCTAATTCGTGCTAATTGTGGGGCTAATTTATCAGCTGATTTTTCTAGCATTTTTATAGCCCCAGCTGAGCCACCAGCTCCTAATAAAAATCCTTTCACAAATGCTTCGTGCTTTTTACTTGGGTCTTGTTCGGCATTGGCATTTATCACTCCATTTATACCGCCACTACCTAAGTTTAATATGGCTTTTTCCATAGCCATAGTGCTAAAGCCTTTTTTCATATTTTTACCTTGACTTAAAAGCTCTTTTGGGGCGTTTTTATGCTCAAACCCTTTAAAATTCCATTTGATTAAACTTGCTTTATCTAGTAATTCATTATTTAATCTCTTGCCGTTTAAAAGATTATATACTTCATTTAGAAGCTGTGGTTTTTTGATATTAGATAATGTGTCAGTATTCATAATGTTTTTATCTAGTATAGCTCTAAGCTTTTGAATTTGGCTACTACTTCCTTTTACGCTGTCTAAAATACTGTTAAATTTAGTATTAGCTTCTATACTAGCTATACCATCTATTAATTCACTATCCTTTTTTAATAAATACTCGTAAATATTATCATCACTATAACCAGCTTTTTTTAAAGCATCTATCTTATCTGATAAGGTGCTAACTTTAGCCTTATCTAGAGCAATTCCCATCTGTATTTTATCCATGCCAGATATCTTATTATTATCAAATAACGCTTCCTTTGCTTCTTGACTAAGATTGTCTACTATTTCACCATCTCTTACAAATGCAAATCTTCCACCGTTATCATAAAATTTAGTCGTTTGCTCTTCTGGTATAGATACTTTTTTATTGTCAATATAAACGCTAAAATCTTTATTTTTCTCACTACCATAAACTTTTAATGTCTTAACCTTAAAATCCCCGTCATCTGTGTATATTTCTTCTACGGTCTTCATTAGCTTAGTTAAGACGTTTGGCTCTTCTAAATTTGGCTTAGCTTCTTTTTGTTTAACGTTTTGTTGTGCTAATTGCCCCTTGCTTCCATTCTCTTTTTTGATTACTTCCGTTTTTACTACTTCATCTTGCGGTTTTATAGTAGTTTTAGTGTTTTGTGGTATAATACCGGTATTAGAGTTTAAAGGCAGAGTCTCGCCTTTAGTAATCGCAGAAGATGCATATAAACTTTCTGCGTTCTCTTTCTTTATATAGCCAGTAACAATCCAATTATTAGTCTTCGTTCCATAGTAATTATCCTTTATGCCTATGATAAAGTTATCGTTTTCTATACGAATTCTTCCTTTATCATCTCTTACAACATTCCCGTTTTTTATTATTTTATCTATGTTTTTAACAAAATCAATAGCCTTATTTTGTGCTTCTTCTTTGCTAAAACCTTGTTCCATAAACTCAGCTATTCTTTTATCTAAGATATGAGATACGCCATACCCCGTATGCTTTACTTTATCTGCGACTTCGCCCCACACTAAATCGATATCGCCTAACTCTTTTCTCTCAAACGCTCCCGCGACTTGTCCTTGTTTTTCAGCTAATAGCTTTTTAATGGCATTTGCTCCGTCATGGTAAAACTCAGCGTAATTCGTGCCAAATTCTTTAATAGGGGTTATATTTAGCTCTTTCTCGATATTTCCTCTAACATAGCTTGGCAAATATAATATGCTATTTCTCTCTTTAGCGATATTTTCTAAATCACTATCTTTTAGCCCCATTAATCCACGATTTTTAAGCTGTTTTTCTAAGTCATAAGAGTAGTCTTTTTTATCACTATTTATAAATGGATATAGCTTTTTTTCTCTTTGTTTTATCTCATTTTGTAAATACGAAAAGACATTCTCATTAACCCTAGCTTTGCTATTGCTTAGCTTTTGAAATTGCGTTACTAGCTCTTTGTCGCTCATTGATTTTATTTGTACTTGTGCTATTTTGTCTTTTATACCTTTTGCTGTTGGCTTGATTAAATCGCCAATGCCTACGATTCTTAACTCATCGAAATTTTGCTTTAAATTTTCAAAGGCTTCTAATGCTATTTGTCTATTTTCTCCACTTGCCTTTTGATTGATTATCTCTTTTATCTCTTTATCGTGTTTTATTAAAAACTCTTTTGTGATATAATTTGCCATTTCACTAGCATATTGAGGCAAATTTAGCTCACTAGGATGAGCCTTAGCAAAATCATCTAAAACATATCTATATAACTGATTATAAGCGTTTATCTCATTATCTAAGGCTTTATTTGTCTTGCCTTCTACAAATTTCTTAATATTTTCATATCTGCTATTTGTATTTGGACGCGGTTTTTCAGTGTTGTTTATTTCCACTTCTTTGGTGGCTTGTGCGGTTAGTTCTTGCTCTTTGATTGATTGCTTAGTTGGCTCTTTGGCTGTTGGTGTAGCCTGTGTTTTAGCTAAATTTTCAGCTTCTTTTATGGTTTGGTTTGGTATAGTTTGGGTATTGGAATGCTGTAATAAATCGCCTCCCATAGAGCTATTTGCTTGAGTGGTTGCTGGAAGTGGCGTCCCAGTCAGCATTTCTTTATTTCTGCGTTGCAATCTCTCTAAATCTTTGATTTTGTTTTTATTTGCGTGTATGATTTCGCCATCATTCTTAACTATACCTATATTTGCGAATTTATCATTATTTATTTGTTTGCCAATTAACGCAACCTTATCATTATAGTTTTTAAAAAAATGCGTTGGATTGTCCTTTATCTCTTTTATAACTCTAAATACATCCGCTTCACTTCTAAACATTTCTGGGTGTTTATCGGCTAGTTTGCTTAGATTTGCTCTCCACTCATCACTTAAAACGCCACTCATATTCTTAACCCACTCTTGAATATCGAAATTTTGATTTATTGCGGTTTCTTGCCTAGCACTATTTGGATAAGTTACAAACCCATCGCCTTTTATAGATTGATTAACTAAATTTGCTTGATTTTCAGCTTCTTTTATGGTTTGGTTCAGTTTTGGATTTCTAAAAATCATTTTATCTTTTATATTTCTATCAGAATAAAATGTTATAATATCATCAGTAGCCGTAGGTTGTGGTAATTCGGCGGTCGTCGCGTCCCTACGGCTACTATCAACAACAACCCTAAATTTAACCCCTTCTTTATTTTCCCATTCGTAAATTCTAGCTCCATTTTTATCTATAAAAGGCTCTTTGTATGTTTTAATATACTCTCTTAAGGAATTGCCTAAATTTAAAAGCTCTTGATTGGTTATATATCCTGGTTTAGTTTCATCCATTAAATGTCTTATTTTAATATGTTTAGCACCTTTATCCCTGTTAGTATTGGCATATCTTATCGCACTATCTACATTTTCTAAATCAGTCTTGATATAAGTTGCTTTTTTATCATTATAAGTTACATTGTGGATACCCCTTATCTCTTTTTTAGCTTCTGTTTTAGCCTGTGTTTTAGCTTCGTTTTTTACCGCCTGCTCTATCTCTTTCATCGCATTTTTAAACTCATTTAAGAGATTTCTTGTAGGCGTTGGCAAGTTACCACTAGGGATATTATCAATATTTTTTATAGCTAGTTTAAAGTCGCCATTAGCGTTTAAAATGGCTCTATTTAAGTGCAATTTTAAGGCTTCGTTATTGCCTAAATATGGTATTAAAGGCTTCATTTTTTCTACGATGAAATTAGCTCTCATCGTATCAGCTCTTTTTAGTGGGTCATTAGTTACGCCTTGGCTCATTGTTTTTGGCTTAATTACCCTATCACCTAAAGAGTTTAAAATATCGCTAGTATTATTCAAGATAGATTGTTTGCTTAAAATCTGGCTCTTTAGCTCTTTAGCAAATTCACTCCCAAAATCTAAACTATTTAAGCTCTTGTTTAAGGCTCTAAAATCCACTACTCCATTAACGCTATTTTTATCCATTAGATTTTTGATTATATTAGCTTCAGCTACGGCTCTATCTTTAGCCCCTAATGAGCCTAAGAAGTCATTTAGGGTAACGCCGTTAATGTTATCACTGCTTTTTAGCATAGCATTAAGGGCTTCTATGCTTGTTTTTCCATCACGGCTTATTTGGTTCATTAGATTGCTATCGCTGATATTTTTCATCTTTGCATAGTCGCTATTAGCACTTTTATATAAATTTATAAGTTTTTCATCATTTTTTAAAGCACTGTTTATTTCGCTTTCTATTAAGTCTTTTGCTTCATTTAGTGCTTTTTGGTTTATGAAGTCGCTTGAGCTTTTAAAATCAGCTTTATAGATATATCCTAATTGCTCGTTTATCGCATTTTTAGCATTTAAAAGGTTGTCAAGATTGCCACCACCATTTAAAGCGTTAAAAACTCCCCTTGTGCTTATATTTTGTGTATCACTTAAGATATTGCTTAGATTATCACTTAAAGCTTTAAAATCGCTTTGGTAGTTTGAGTTTTTGATTAAAAAATCAACTACTTTGAATTTATAGTTTTACTATTTGTAGTATTCCCATCTTCTACTCCATACCACGGATCTGCTTTATAACCGCAAGAAGTAAGAAAAATTAATAAAAAAAATGCTAGAATAGCTTTATGAAAAGTTTTGAGATTATAGATCATATTTTACAAAATCCTTTGTATAAAAATTTAAAAACAAGCCGCGAATTAAGGAATTTGCTGTCTTTGCTAGGCAGATCAAAAGCTTCGCTTATCAAATTCGCTTATCAAAAACAAAACATAATGTACATCGCCCTAACCCATCCGCTGGCGCTCCAAGAGCTAAAAAATGATAATAACATAAATCAAATAAAATCGCTGTTAAAACAGTACGTCAAATTTAATCCAAACTCGAATTTAAAAGAGATAAATGAAATCAAATTTTTTATAGCCAAAATAGTTAAATTTAAAGAAGTTAAATGGTCAAATAATAGCAAAATCATAGAAAAATCAGACGGTAATTTTTTAAATTTAGCAAAAAATAAAGAGATATATGAAGCCTTTGAAAACCTTAGAAAAGCGATACTTATAAATGCTAAAAGATGAGCTAAAAAGCCTACCAAATAAACCTGGAATTTATCAGTATTTTGACGCAAACTCCAAACTGCTTTACGTAGGCAAAGCAAAAATCTTAAAAAACCGCGTAAAAAGCTACTTTAGTTTTACACCTACTCTAGCTCCAAATGCTCGCCTTAGCGCACGTATAACAAAAATGATAAGCGAAGCAACTCACATAGAATGGATCACGACAAATAGCGAGTCTGACGCTCTTATCTTAGAAAATTCCTTTATAAAACAACTCAAACCAAAATACAACATACTTCTTAGAGATGATAAGACTTATCCTTATATATACGTGGATCTAAGTAGCGATTTTCCACGCTTTGAGATAACTAGAAAGATAGTAAAAGGCAAAAATATCAAGTATTTCGGACCGTTTTTTAAAGGCGCAAGAGAGATACTAGAAGCGTTGTATCTTGAGTTTAAACTCGTACAAAAAAAGTCTTGCTTAAAAGATAAAAAAGCCTGTTTGTTTCATCAGATAAATAGATGCTACGCTCCTTGCATAGGCGCCATAAGCAAAGAAGACTATGCAAAAATAGTAAAAAACGCTATAAAAAAACTAAAAAATCCAGAATTGCTTATAGAAAATCTTTCAAATTTAATGAATAATTTTGCAGCCAATCAAAACTACGAAGAAGCCGCAAAACTAAGAGATATGATACTTACCATCAAAGATATCAGCGTAAAAGTAGAGATAGATATCGCTAAGCTAGAGGATTTTGAAGTGATAGCTGCTTCATTTAAAAATGGGTTTGTGTGCGTCGTAAGATTTTCTATAAGAGATGGGAAAGTCGCTTTTGCAAACCACAGCATAACTCCTGCTAAAGATATGCAAAATACGGATTTAAATGGCATTTATAAACAAGCTATCCTAGAAGCATTCCCGCATGAAATCCCGGTAAATGCGGTAAAAATTTATACATATGCAGAATTTGAAGATATGGAGCTAGTAGAGAGTATTTTATCAAATTTACATGGGAAAAAATTCAAAATATCCACTCCAAAAACAGGCGATAAAAGGTCTATCTGCGAAGTAGCTTTTAAAAACTGCGATAGCTTTATCGACAAGCATTTAAAGACTCACAATTACGAGTTTTTAGAGCAAATCAAAGAGTACTTTGGGCTTTCAAACTTACCTTTAAAAATCGAATGTTTCGACAACTCTCATCTGTTTGGAAAAGCACCAGTTGGTGGTATGATTGCTTGGGAAAATGGTAATTTTAAAAAAGAGCATTATCGCCACGTTCATCTTAAAAGCTCAAACGACTATGATCAGATGAATGAGATGCTAACTTCTAGAGCTCTTAGATTTGATAAACTAAGTCCGCCAGATCTTTGGGTGATAGATGGCGGCGAAGCACTCTTAAGACTAGCAAATAACATCATCTCAAGTAGCGGTGCAAATGTAGATATAGTGGCTATTTCAAAAGAAAAAGTTGATGCTAAAGCACACAGAGCCAAAGGCAGTGCAAATGATAAAATTTATACACAAACAGCCAAATTTAGCTTAAGTCCTAACGATAAAAAATTACAATTTTTTCAAAAACTTCGTGATGAGGCGCATAGATTTGCTATAACTTTTCATCAAAACAGCAGAAAAAAAGCTGACTTAGCAAGTAGCGAACTTGTAAATTTAGGCGTTTGCCAAGGAAGCATAAAAAAGCTTTTAGATTATTTTGGAAATTTTGAAAAAATTTACGAAGCTGATTTTGAAGAGATACAAAAAGTCACAAACAAAAGTACGGCGACAAAAATTTTTGGCAAAAATAAAATATAGAAGTCATTAAAAGCTTGTTTAAATTATTTTTTAGTTAAAATTCAAAAAGACGTTCTTCAATAGGAATTTTTATGGTGCTATATAACCGCGGGTTTGAATTGATAGGTATGAGTAGAGAAACTCTAAATTTGTTTGGTTTTAATGATATAGACACGTTTTTTAAAAACCATAAAGACATATCTGATTTCTTTGTACAAAAAAGCATCATTTACAACCAAAATGTACATTTTATAGATCTCATAGTAAATCATCCAGAGTTTAACTTACAAAATATAGCGCTAAAACTTGATAGCACCGAAGTCATAAACATAAATATAGACGTAGATATCATACTCCTAAAAGACAACGATGATTATCTATATCAAGTCAGCATAACAAAAGACGGAATGAAATGCGATCTCCCTATCCGCGCTCTACCAGAGCTTAGACTTCCAGATATCGGCATAGCAAAAGACGGATCAAAAACCTTAGATTTAGAGCATAACGACAAGTATAAATTATCTAAAGAATGGCTTATAAAACTTGGCAATTTAGTAAGCCCTAGTATGGATAAATTTGAAAAAGACGTCCTTTCTTTTTTAGAATATGCAAAAATTTGCTACGACAAACTTTGCGACGCAGTGTTACTTGAAGACGAAACAACGGTTCATGAGATAACAAGATCTTTATTTCCTCTTTGCGAAGCGTTAAAATTCGATGAGTTTACTAGGACGCTAAAGCAGCTAGAGATATCCATCCACAATCAAAACTCAAGTTTTTCTTTGGATAAATATAATTTTTTTATCACTCAGCTAGAAAATATCATGAAAGAAGGGCTACATGAAAAAGATATTTAGCACGACAAATATATTTAGATTTATAAGCACTATCCCCCTTCTATTTTTGTTTGCTTTTTCAAGTATTTACATATATAAGGCATTTAATAATTATAAAAATATAGAAAATTTAAGAGCCAAATTTGAGACAGCACAAAATCTTTTACTAGTTTCAAAAGAGCTAAATGCTGAGAGAAATATCGATGCTTCTTATATACAAAGAGATAATGAAATAAATAAAAAAGCTATATTTGAGCAACGCACTAAAACCGATTTGGCCATAAAACGCTTTTTAAGACAATACTCATTACAAGCTACGGATAAGGAAGTAGAAGAGATAAAAAAACAGCTAGTAAATATCTCTTCTATAAGAAATAAAATAGATAATTTCGACTATAAAATAGACGATCTTTTTTTCGAATACTACTTTAAGATAAATAAAACCATAGAAAAAGAGATGGAAAATCTCAAAGATTATAGTATCTCCCCAAAAGGCGCCATATTTTTAGATATTTACGCAGGACTCTATAAAGAAGCAAATTTACTAAGCCTAGAAAGAGACTATGTGGCTAGATTTTTGATGATCAGCAGACCTATGGGAAACAATGAATTAAAAATTTGGCTTGAGATGTTCAACAAAGAAAGACCTCTTGGGTTTTATATCCCAGATGATAGGCTAAGTGCTAAAATAAACTCTATCCTAAGCAGCACAGATACTATAAATTTATATATGACCGCAAACAACTTCGCATCTGCGATCATCAGAGAGTCTTATATAGGCAACTACTCAGTAGATGCTCAAAAATGGCATGAGATTATGAACAAAAAACTACTCTTAAATAGCGATATAATAAACTTAGTAGATGAAAAAATAATAAGCAGTATCAATGAATTTAAAAACGAGTATCTACTAAATTTACTGATTTCATCAGTAGTCTGGCTACTTTCTGTATTATTTTTGATACTTGCTTATAAGATGAGGATCAAGATCAAAATAAGCCTAAAAAAGCTAAACAATATACTAAATATCATAAAATCCGAAAACAAAGATGTAAAGCTTGATCTAGACTCAAATGAAGGACTACAAAAAGCGTATGAAGTCATAGAAAACGCACTAGATCAGATACAATACAAAGAGTCAAAAAATCCTGACGCAAGCAGATCAAAATCCATATTTTTATCGCATATGTCTCATGATCTAAGAACGCCATTAAATGGCATAATAGGCTTCATAGAATTACTAAAAAACAGCAAACTTTCCGCAAAAGATAACGAAATAATAGACATTATTCAAAGAAGCAGCAATGATCTTTTAAAAACTATAAACAATCTACTAAGCATATCTAGGATAGAAAATGATGAGATAACCATGCAACCAAACGACTTTATACCGATAAAAGAATTTGAAAATATAGTTGAAATTTACGCACAAAAAGCACGTGAAAAAAATGTAGATTTTAACGCTTTTATAGATCCTGCACTGTCATATAAGATAAATGGCGATATAGAAAAACTAAACGACTCTTTGGCAAATTTAATATCAGGAACAATCAACTTTGCCCATAAAAACAGAAAAATAATAGTAAAGATAACAAAATTTGAACAAACAGATGATTATACAATCATAAATTTCAGCATAAAAGATAACGGTACAAATATTGAAGCCCTTAAACAAGGTAACATTTTTGATGATTTCATATCTTTAAAAAATAGTGCTAAAAACGCATATAGCAATACCCAACTAGGACTTAGTATAGCAGATAACTATATAAGTATGATGGGCGCAGAAGTAGAAGCTAAATCTTTACTAAATGGCGGCGGAGAGTTTAACTTTAGCATTAAATTTAAAAACATAGAGAAAAAACCTGCACACAAATCCGAGTTTGAAAACATAAAAATAGCTGTTTTGACAAACGATAGAGCAGATATCTACAACTCCTTCATCCACAAATACTTAGAATATCTAGGAGTAAATGTCACGTTTTTTACGAATTCAAGCCAAGTCGGCGACTTTGATATAGTCTTACTTAGACTTAAAGATTATGCTATTCCTTTAGATCTCAAAGATAAAAAGCTTATCGTTAGTGTGCCAAACAAGCGCTTAGCTCAAGGATCGATGAGTCTCAAAAAATCAGCCACTATATGCGAGCCAGTAACATTGTCAAAAATGATAAACGCTCTAAATCTTTTGATAAAAGATGAAGAAGAGGAAGAAAAATCATTTAAAGATATCAAATTTAATGCAGATATTTTGATAGCAGAAGACGAAGAGCAAAACCAAAAAGCTATTTTAGAAATTCTTTCAAATATATGTAACGTAAAAATGGTAGAAAACGGCGAACAGGCTGTTTTGGAAGCCAAAAATAACAGTTATGATCTTATATTTATGGATCTAAATATGCCTATAATGAACGGAATTTCAGCTGCAACCAAGATAAGAGAGCACGAAAAAGACAAAGGCAACCATACCCCTATGATCGCTATGGCAAATTACGACGTAAAGGTAAATCGCACAAATTTAGCAGATGATATATTTGATGCTTTTCTAGCAAAACCTATAAATAAAAGCGATATTATAAAGACCTTAAACAACTTTATTCCTGATAAAACGATAACGCATATCTTAGTTTCTCCTATCAAACCTTATAAAAAGATACGAACCAACTATAATATGGAAGTGTTCAACCTACGAGATGTTTTGCTCTTTAAAAAAAGCAGTATCGAAAACAAGATATTTAGCAGTGCGATATCTGGTTTTTGTCAAAATATAGATACGGTAAATAGCTTTGAAGAATTTAAAGAAAGACTAGAGTATAGCCCATATAAGATCATACTTATAGACTATAAAATACCAAATTTCAATGAAAATGAAGTCTATCAAATGATAAATCGCGCCAAGCAAAAGCACCACATAGGTACCATAACTATACTTTTTGTAGATCCAAACAGCACCTTAAAAGATGATCTTAGAAATAAATTTGATGAAATAGTAAAATCAAACATAAGCAAAACACAGTTAGAAACGATAGTAAATTTATGCATTAGAACAGAAGATCAAGATATTTGCATCATAAAACAAAATGATGAAAAATAAAACCGATCGTAGCGAAAGACTAGGGGAATTTATGAAAAAAATTAGAGTTCTAAATGACAGCGCGTACAAGTCTATGGGGGGGGGGTGCATGAAAAAAATCAATGTTTTAATCATAGACGACGATCCTGTCAGCTTAAAACTATTTGAGTTGATACTTGAGAGAAATCCAAATGTAAGCAGGATCTTAAAAGCGACAAACGGACTAGATGGTTTAAGTATCCTAGAAAAAAGATTTGATACAAATTTGATAATCCTAGATCTAAATATGCCCATAATGAACGGTATAGAATTTCTTATAAACATACAAACTATAAAGTATCTCTCAACTATACCTATCATAGCTACAAGCACTGATGACACCCTAAAAACAGCGGCTCTTGAACAAGGTGCTTATGACTTTTTACTAAAACCGGTTCATATAAAAGACGTCGATAAAAAGGTAAATGATATTTTAAATTTGATCTTTTGACCAGTAGAGTTTTTTACCAAATCCTAGCGCATTATCAGTGTATTTGACCCAGCTCAGTTTTATCTCATAAATATCTGGATTTAAAGGCAGCGCATACGGAAATCTTTTAAAATAAACAGTTTTAGCTCTAGCATCCCCTAAAGATATGACGCCACTTGCTTGAACTCCTTTTATCATACCTATTATCTTTGTATCCAAAGCTATGCAAATTCCTACTTTATCTAAATTTGATATAGCTTTTATATGCGTACTATCTTTAGAACTAGCGATAAAAAGAGAATTTTTTTCCTCGTCATAAGCATAAAAACAAGAGCTTAGATAAGGCACACCTTCATTTATAACTCCAAGAGTAAGTAAATTCATCTGTTTTATAAACTGGATTATCTTTTCATCCATAGATCAGACCTTTTTTTATTTTATATTATCATAAAAGCACTTAATCAAATTTTCTTTATACCGATTTATAAGGATTAAAGGAGCAACAATGATATCAAATTCATACACAAGATCATCGCTAAATAACTTTGATTTTAAGTTTAAAACAAGTTCGGGCGATGAGATAAATTTATCTATGTACGACAACAAAAGTTTAGAATACAAAAAGCAAAGTGATAAAAATACCCAAACCTCAGAGCTTACTTTAAGCCGTCATTTCGGATATAAATTTGAGTTTAAAAGCAACGGTTTAAGCCAGCAAGACAAATCAGAGATCGCAAAAGCGCTAGAAGATATCGCACCTAAGATCGATGAGTTCATAAAACAAACAAATGAGAACGCTCCTTTTTCAAATGACGCTATAACAAATTTAGCAAATTCTATAAAAAAAGATCTTCCGCAGATAAAAAATGAAAATCAAAAAAATGCCATAAGCAGCAGTGTTTTAGATCTATTTGACAATCTTTTAAAACAAAATAAAGCAGATGAAAAGACTTTGCAAAGCTCTAAAAATTTATTTGATGAGATACTAAAACAGCTCCAAAGCTTTAGCATTTATGCTTAACTAAACTTATCTTATTATTAGAATATTTTTTATATAATATTCTAAAAAATAAAAGGTAAATTTATGCAATACATAAAACTAGTCGAGGAGATGTTAAATCTCCAGCAAAAATTGAACGATGAAACAAACGGTAAAAATTGGGAAGATGGAACAACTAGCGAAGGAAAGCTCATCAGCTGGAAACGCTGCATTTATATGGAGTGTGCTGAGCTAGTTGATAGCTTTGCTTGGAAACATTGGAAATCCATAAATAAACCCACAAACGAAGAAAACGTTATAGTCGAGATCGTCGATATTTGGCATTTTATTATGAGTTTAGGGCTTGAAAATTACCACACAAACAAGCTTGGCGATATCCATACTTTAGCTATAGACATAAGCTCTTGTAGTGGATTTAGCGAATTTTGCAAAGACGCTTATGGTATCAAACAGTATAATATATATGAGATCATAAATGATATAGAAGTCATCATAAATCGTTGTAGCGGTTTTGATATTAACTTTTTTGATCTATTAAAAGACTACTTTAGACTTGCTTTAAAATGCGGGATAAATTTAGAAAAGCTTTTTGAAGTATATATGGGCAAAAATGTACTAAATAAATTCCGTCAAGACAACGGATACAAACAAGGTCTTTATAAAAAAGAGTGGAACGGTATCGAAGATAACGTCATAATGAACGAGATATTAAACTCTGGTTTACACTCACCAAACGAGATCTACAAGACACTTCAGCAAAGATATGAAAAAGCTAAATGATAAAGATACTCAGCCTATGTCTAAATGACTTTTTTAAAAAAAAGTTCATTTTACTTTCGCTTTTACCATTTATATCATCACTTTTAGTAATCGGTCTTGTTTTGATATTTGGAGCAAATGAACTATTTGATTTGCTAAAACAGAGCCTTATAAGCACAGACTTTTCATTTATAGACGAAACAAAACACGGTTTTTTAGTCTCTTTGCTCTCATCTGATATTACTAGAATACTTGTAATGAGCATATTTTACACACTAGGCGGACTCTTAGGAATACTTCTAAGTGTGATGATAGCAGCTATAATCGCAGGATTTTTAACTCCTATCGTAACTAAATTTGTAGATCAAAAATACTACAACACAAAATTAGAGTCTCAAGTAGGCACCACAAAGGTGATAAAAATCTCCCTAGCTGTATTTTTTAAATTTATACTTATATTGTTGATAACAATACCTTTTTTATTTGTTCCGTTTCTAAATTTATTTATCATAAACGTACCGTTTTTTTATCTTTTTTATAAATTTATGCTGATAGACGTAGCTTCAAACTCACTTGATGAGCTTAGTTTTGAACTTACGATGAGAAAAGACGGTGGATTTGAGTTTAAATTTGTCGCTCTAATTTTTTACGCATTGTCTTTGATACCTTTTGTGGGACTATTTTTTCAGCTATTTTTCGTTATGTTTTTTACTCATTTACTACTTAGAAAAAATCAAATTTACAGGACTTAAAAATTGAATAAAATCCTATTTTTCCTATTCTTACTAGTATTATGCGCTCTTATGTATATAAGTAAAAGTTTTTTGGTGATAAGTTTTGGCGTATGTATATTTTTATACGCTATGATAGTTTTAGAAAACAGTTTTTCTATGTTTGCAGGGATCGAAAGTTTTCTTAAAAAAGCCACTAGTAGCAAAATATCTAGCTTTAGTTTTGGACTTTTAACAACTGCTATAATGCAATCTAGCGGCCTAGTTAGCGTTCTTGCTATATCATTTTTAAGTGCTGGACTTATAAGCCTTATCTCTGGTCTTGCTATCATATATGGAGCAAATTTAGGAACAGTAACTGGAGCGTGGCTAGTTGCAGGACTTGGGCTAAAAGTCGATATAGCCTCATACGCTATGCCTCTTATCGTAGTGGGTATGCTTTTTATTTTCAATAAATCAGACAAAATAAAAGGCTGCGGATATTTTTTATTTAGCATAGGACTCCTGTTTTTAGGTATTGCATATATGAAGTCAGGATTTGACAATATAAAAGATACAATAGATCTTTCAAAGTACGCTATGAGCGGCGTATCTGGACTTTTAGTCTATACCTTAATAGGACTGATAATGACGGTGGTAATGCAAAGCTCACACGCAACTTTAACATTAGCCATAACCGCCCTAGGAGTAAATCAGATCACATATGAAAACTCAGTAGCTATAGCCATAGGATCAAATGTAGGAAGCACTATAATGGCGATCATCGGCTCGTTTAACGCAAATAGCGAGGGTAAAAAGCTAACAGTAGCCCACGTGATATTTAATATTACAAGTGCTATCATAACGATCATTTTTATCAACTTTTTTATATTTATCACAGATGAAACAGCGAAAATAGCCGGTGTAAGAGATGATGATTATACTATCAAGTTGGCTATTTTTCATACGTATTTTAATGTAACTGGGGTTTTACTTTTTTATCCTTTAACAAATTTGATGGAAAAACTTTTAAATAAATTTATAAAATCAGAGCATAAAAGAAGTAAGGTAGATACGGCTTATTATCTAAACGAAGATTCAGCGCAATTTAGCGACAGCGCAACAGAAGTTTTAGTAAAAGAAGTAAAACATCTATACTCAAACGCAAGCTCAATCATCGCAAAATCCATAAGTATAAGTAAAGAAGATATAAACTCGCCTTTAAGCCCAGAAGAAGTCATAAGATCAAGACAACAACCTATAAAAATGGATTTCGATGAATTATATAACAATAGATTTAAAGAAATTTATAGTCAGATCATAGACTTTGCAGTGCTTGCTAGCTCTAATTCTAAAAAAGAAGATATGGGTAAATTTATGGATCTTCGCAGGGTCGCGCTACTACTTGCAGAGGCGTTAAAAGATATAAAAAACTCTCAACCAAACGTATATAAATTTATCACTTCTAACAATCCATACATAAAAACCGAGTATGACAAACTCAGGATAAAACTTTTAAAAAGTCTAAGGATTATGGCTAAAATGGCAAATTTAAAAGATGACTACGATCTAAAAACTGAGCTAAAAGAATTAAAAGAAATTTACAATGATTATAACAATGATGAACTAGCTCTAGACACACTGCTAGGCGGAAAAAAGATATCAAATACGATGGCTACCTCACTTATGAATGATACTGCTTTGATCCAAGGCGTTACTAAAAAGCTATTGAAAATAGTAGAGATCATATTTACTCATTCAAACCAAAATGATGATTTCGAAGTTATCAAAAATAGCATAAAGATAGCTTGATTTTGCTCAACTATTTTTCTATAAAATATAGTAAAATAACAAAAATCGAAAGGAAAAATGATGAAACAAAACGATAAAGTATATTGCAACATATGTCTAGATAGCGACGATAACGCCGTGTTTATCCAAGCAATTCACAAAGGTGAAAATGTAGATATCTGCACGTCTTGTATGCCTACAGTTATCCACGGCTCAGGATCAGCTATAAAAAGCAATGCCGAAGTTAAAAACGAAGTAGAATAACTCAAATGGCCAAATTTACTCATATAAATTTGGCTAATTCTTATAAAGCTCCAAATTTATACATTTTATTTTAATAATTCAATAAAAGCATATTCTTTTTTATTTAATATAATATTTTATTACCTTAAGTAATATTTGTATTGCAAATTTTATATCTAAATTTATAGCTTCTTGCTACGATATATTTAATCTTAAAACAAAAAGAGATAAAAACATCTAGAAAAAATCAAATTAATAGATCTTGAAAAGGTGAGTGAGCCTTTTAGCCCAGTAGTTATAGCAGTACCGATACCCAGCATAGCGGTGCTTGTTTTAGTAACGCTTGAACCTAATGCTTTTATCTTAGTTTCCAACGCCCCAATATCTGTTTTAGCCTTATATCTGAGCGGATTTGCACCAAGCGCAGCTATCATCTTAAGACATTGCGACTATTCCGCTATAAAAATCTTGCAAACCTTTTTGAAGCTTTGCGTAATCTTTCATACTTAGCTCATCACTGCTTAATCAAGTTAAATTTGATATCATTTTAAGTATAGTTTTAAAATATAAAATGTAGCATTTATGGTATAGCTTGCTTTTGCTATAGCCGCAAGCGTAAATTTGCCTATGCTTTTTTACTTGATATATTGAAAAATCTCGCCGCAAAAGGCGCATTTTAAGACGGATTTATATGGCTAGCAGCGGTTGTCGATCTAGCGATATTTTCTATACCTATAACATTTATACTTATGTATTTGATATCTAAATTTAATAATTCATATAGAGAAAAGATAGATAGAAGTGGATTTGAAGCTCAGTATTTTAGAGCGCAAAGCGAGATGGAAGCTAATAAAGAGCGAGTAACTAGATAAATTCGGTCAGCTATAAACTGACTGAGTATAAATTTAATTTAAAAAACCGTGAAGTCTTTTTAACTCAGTGCTTATCGGCTTTTTATTGCCTAATTTATCAACGCTTACGTAAGTAACCTCAGCTGTAGTTACCGGTACGCACTCTAAGAAACCACCGTCATTTAAGCGCTGAACCACCACTTTTACAGCGGTAGTTATAGATGTATTTCCTACATTTATGACTTTTGCGTAGCAACTCACTATATCTCCTATAAAAACAGGCTCTTTGAAGATGACTTCCTTCATAGATATAGTCACTACACGAGTCGGCGCTAACTCTCTAGCTGCTATTGAGCCAGCAAGGTCGATCTGAGATAAAATCCATCCGCCAAATATATTTCCAGCAGGATTAGTATCACTAGGCATAGCGACTATTTTAATTCTAGGCTCGCCCATATCTTTCATCATATTTTTCCTTATAATTTTAATTTTTAGCCGAGTATTTTATCTAAGTTAGTTAAATTGTCTTTAAATTTGATACTAGTTTATTTAACATAGATTATATAATCCTTATACCCTTCTTTTTCCATATCTTCAAGCGGTATAAATTTCAAAGAAGCGCCATTTATGCAGTATCTTAGCCCGCCTTTATCTTTTGGACCGTCAGTAAAAACATGACCTAAATGGCTATTAGCAAGGCTCGAAGTGACTTCCACTCTCTCCATACCGTGACTCAAATCGCGATTATATTCAAGCGCGTCAGTAGTGATAGGCTTCGTAAAACTCGGCCAGCCGCACCCTGCGTCAAATTTATCGCTTGAACTAAAAAGCGGTTTTTTACTCACAATATCTACGTAAATTCCTTTTTTATCAAATTTATCATACTCGCTACTATAAGGTTTTTCCGTAGATTTTTCTTGAGTTACTGCATACTGTAGATCGGACAATTTTACCTTAAGTTCGTCTTTTGAAGGCACTTTAAATTTGCTTTCATCATAAAGTGGCTTATCTGCAAGGCTTAGATCCACATGGCAGTAACCGCCCGGATTTTTATCCAAATACTTTTGATGATACTCCTCAGCCAAAACATAATTCTTAAGCGGCTCTACTTCTACTGCGATCTTTTTATCGTATTTTGTCTGTTCGTGTTTTATGAATTCAAATATCTCATTTTCCAAACCGCTATCATTATAGTAAATTCCGGTTCTATACTGCGAACCGACGTCATTTCCTTGTTTGTTTACTGAAAATGGATCTATTATCCTAAAATAATGGGCCAAGATCTCAGCCAAACTCACTACGTTTTTATCAAATGTTATATGAACAGTCTCGGCGTGACCTGAGTAATGAAGTGAGCGATAATCAGTCTTGTCGCTCTTACCGTTTGCATATCCAACATCGGTTTTTATAACCCCTCGTATCTTATCGAAATACGCCTGTGTCCCCCAAAAGCAACCTCCTGCTAGATATATATCTTTTAAATTTCTCATATCGCTCTCCTTTGCATTTAAAAACAGTGTCATAAATATAGCCACAACCAAAAATAATAATTTTTTCACGTTTCTCCTTATGTGTCAAATTCATAACATTTTAGCACTTATTTGTAAATAAGGTTTTAGCGTCATATAAACAGATATTTTTTCAAATTTATATCAGATGTTAGTATTTTAGTGATAAAATTTATCAAAAATAATCAGAAAAAGGATAACAATGAATGACTTCGCAGCTCTAAACAAGCTGGTAAAAAAACAGAAAAACGAGCTAAATAATTTATATAAAAATATGGACAATGAGATAGTTTCAAAAGCCTTAAATTTATGCTCTTTAGATAGTTCTAGCGTCAATAAAATAGCGGTTTTGAGACGGATCGTAGATTTAAATGAAGTTGGAATTATAAATGAGCTTAAAAACAGCGGTAAAAGCGAAGACGAGATAGATACCATAAAAGCTAAAATGTATGATTTTGTAAGCGAGTTTTATATAAATCGCCACCAGGGCTTGATAAATGAAGTAGAAGAAAAAGGCATTTTAGAGCCGTTTTATTTGGAGCTCATTAAGTCAATACATCGCATCGGTGTATCTCTAAGCAAAATGCAAAAAACATGGCAAAAAAGTATCATAGAGACTACAAATAGGGAATTTGAAACTAAATTTGAGAGTATCGCAAAAGCAAACGAGTTTATCACTAAAAACAGACTTTATCAGATAAATCCTGACAATTCGCGCTGCGATAGGGTTTATGGCGCAGTGATAAAAAACAGCGAGGATTATAAGCTAGCACCTTACGCAGTCTCTTTTAAAGATGAGATGAAAAGCGTAAAAGACGCTTTTGAAACTAGTCTAGTAAATTTGGAAAAATTAAGCAAAACAAAAGACGATGAAAGCTATGTAATATACTTAGCAAAGCTAAAAAATGCATTTTTGCAAACAAATAATGATCTTGTGATAGCTAGCTGGCAAGACGCCGAGCGTGCGTGGATGGATACTAAAGGCAAAATTCAGATAGGTCATCCATTAGAGTATTACGAAGACGCTTATACACACGCAGTAGCGCTCGAATGGGACATCAGACTAGTTGGTGATTTAAGCGTTGATGAGACTAAATTTAAAAATAGCATAAAAGAAAGCTTTGATGAGATCTACTCAAAAACCGGCGTAAAAAACCAAAATATGGTAAATTTAGTACATTCAAACATAGATAAAACCCAGCTTTATATATCCGTGCCTATGGTGTATTACGCTGCTGAGTTTAACGGTCTTTTTTCGGCGCAAGTCGTGCCAAATGATGAGATAGTTAGCCGTGAGTGCGGCAAAAAGATATTTGCTTTTGTAAATTTCGTATATGAAAGCACAAAGGCTAAGCCTTTTATGAAACTAGCAAGCGAGATTTTTGATAAAGATTTCTTGGATTTTGGTAGAGAAATTTTGTATAAAAAACCTGAAATTTGGAAAAAAGTCTATGAGATCTCAACTATCGGACACGAGTTTGGGCATATTTTATTTATAGATAGCGACACGCAAAGCGCTATGAACAAAAGCGGAGAATTTAAATTTATAGAAGAGTATAAAGCTACGACTGGTGGACTTATAAATTTCTTTTTGCATGAAGATGCTACTTATAAAATGGCCGTATTTCACGAACTTATCAAAAGAAGCATAGGACTCATAGCGTGGCAAAAAGTCACCGAAACAAGGGCGTATTATTGTGAGGGGCTCATACATCTAAGCCTACTTTTTAGATCAGGAGTTTTAAAATTTGATGGTAAAAAACTACAGATAAACTTCACTCAAAACGGTTACGAAAGCTTTAAAAATGAAGCTATGCAAAACTACATAAACCTAGCAACACATTATTCAAACAAGTTTGATGCAGGAGAGTTTTTGGCTAAATTTGCTAAGTTTGAAGGTGAAATTTACTTACCGCAAGATAGAGAAACACTGGAATTTGTGAAGTTCTACTACCAAAAATATGAAAAAATGGCAAACGAGATCGATGATAGCGGCGAATGGCAAAAATGGCAGCAGGCATAAATGCTAAATTTAAAGCAAATCAAAGCAAATTTAAAATATAATTACACGTTTTAAGTTCTAAGTAGGGAATTTATCCGAACTAACTTAAACATAAAATTTTAGGAGCATTTATGAAAAAAGTTCTTTTTCTTGTAGTAGCTTTAGCAAGTTTTGCTTTTGGTGCTGATGGCGAACAAATCAAAGCATTTTCAGTTGTAGCAGCTGGCATCGGTCTTGGTGTTGCAGCACTTGGTGGAGCTATCGGTATGGGACATACTGCAGCAGCAACTATCCTTGGAACAGCTAGAAACCCAGGTCTTGGCGGAAAGCTTTTAACTACGATGTTTATCGCTCTTGCGATGATCGAAGCACAAGTTATTTATGCACTTGTTATCGCTCTTATCGCACTTTATGCTAACCCATTTTTAGGTTAATCTTTAGCCCCAAACGGGGCTTTTATTCTACTGCGATCATGGTGGAATTGGTAGACACGCTATCTTGAGGGGGTAGTGCCGCTACGGTGTGCGAGTTCGAGTCTCGCTGATCGCACCATTTTCTAATGCAATAATAATAATAATACAAAATATTGCCCTATTCTTCATTGCTGCATTTTTTGAGATACTTGGATATTTTACTTTTTGACTCTATTTTAGAGATGATAAAACTCATTGATGGCTTGGGCTAGGAGTTGTTTCGCTTCTAATTTTGCTTATATTTTAACTAAAATACACGTCTCTCACGCTGGAAGAATTTACACTATTTATGGTGGAATTTATATCGTAGACTCTCCTCTTGCTTGGCTAGCTTTGGTAGAAAAAGAAAGCTTTAATATATGGGATATTCCAGGTTTGTTTTTAGTATTTCTTGGAGAATAAAGACATTATAGCTAAACTTGAATTAATGGTCAAAAGTCAAGAAAATCTTCTTAAGGATATCCAAAGTGCAAAAACACAAAGTATGGCATAAGCTTGAGAAAGAAACTTATATTGTTTTAGATATATTTTTCACTAAAGATGGAAAAGCTATGGCATTTGAAGGACATAGAATTGATAGCTCTACTATTAAGCTATTGCCTTTGAATGAAAGTATCATATTGCTCCATTCTACTGGCTTTAGCGATAGAAATGGAAATGCAATATTTGAAGGCGATATTGCACGTGCAGATTTTGGTAAAGTAACCATTCAATTTGCTAAGGTTCGTTCAGAATATGTATCAGGATTTTTTGTAACACACAAAAACATAAAGACATTCCATGAATTAACTAATAAGAATTCAAAACAGCTAGAAGTTGTTTTAAGCGCATTTCAGTGACAAGGATATATATGGTCCATACAACACGCGTTAGCTTTGCTATATCAGTAGCATTGGCACCAATAACTACTCTATCATATTTTGCTAATATAAATATTAATGAGCAAGTCTTAGGTCTATTTATTTTTGGCATATCTATTGGAGCGATATTTCCAGATATTGATGAGCCAAATTCAAAGATTGGAAAGAAATGTATCGGAATATCAGAAATCATTAAAACACTATTTGGCCATAGAGGCGCTACACATTATTTCGTTGTGCCTATTTTTATGACATTATTGTTGATATTATCTAATACAAAAAATATCATGGTCCTTAGTATATCATTTGGCTTTATTACTGGTTATTTCTTGCATATCATAGGTGATAGTATGACTAAAAGCGGTATAAATAAAGCATTTTGGCCACTATCAAATAAATCGTTTGGATATTCCCTAAAAAGTATAGATTTTATACAAATTCTAGTGTAGAGCGATTTATAGTTCTACCCTTGAGCACTTCTATAATGCTTTTTGAACTCTATGTTATATTTAGAGATATTTTTGTGCATTTGCAATAACTAGCCTATTAGTTTTTGTAATAGGCTAAATCCTTTAACAATTCTTTGTACTAATATATTGTTAATATGTATGATAACTATTCTCAAAATATTTTCTAAATTCTATCCTATAATTAATCAAAATTTAGACCAAATTTATGTAAACAAATTTAAATAATTTATAAGCAATCTTATATTAATTTTTAAGAATAAAAAAGTTACAATTCTCCCTGTAATTCGTATTTAGAGACACTTAAACATTCTATGGCTACTTTAGCCAAATTCATAAATTTTTATAATTTATATTTAATATTTTATTGATTTTTTACAAAAATCTGCATAGGCATTTTATACCCAAATTTTCAGTTTTAGTTGAGTGTTTTATACTCTAAATTCACTAATTACAAAAATGTTTTGGTCTTTTTTTACGAATTACAATTTAAAAAAAGGAGGTTTAGGTTATGAAAAATATAATCTTTTTAGTTATTGCGGGTCTTTTGGTTGTTGGATGTGGATCTCTAATAAGCATAGGCGACAGCAATACAAATACACTAAACAATGAATCAAAAAAGGATAAATAATGAGCGCAAATATGGTTTTAAATGATAATATAAAAACAGACAATGAAGTAGAAGTAGTAAATAGCGAGTTAAGCTTTAAAGAACAACAAGCTCTATCATACGCATTTTAGATGCCTTTTATGATCGCCAAACTTTGGGTTATGATGTCAAAGATTATACACCAGACGATGTTACTCAAGATATTTATAGATATTGTTAATGAAATGGGAAGGCAAATAGTTACGAATACAAGAATAGTAGCAATAGCTGAAGTCTTTTATAATATTGGAACTGCCGTTGGATTAGGACAAACATTTCTACGTGCATTAAAAAATCAATTTGAAGATATAGACAATGTGCTAGAAATAATATCTTTAATATCTGTTTCCAAAGATAAATTAATTCAGCAAAAAAATATTATAATGAGCAACTTCTTTGCTAGAGCTGTTTTAATACAAATTTTAAACACTAGAAAGCAAGAGATTGAACTTAAATTTTTAGGTTTTTAGTAAATAATCCGTTGCTGCAAAATTTACAGCAGCTTAAAAAGGTATTTTTATGTCCGATATAATAGCATATTTTTTAAATTCATTAAGATGGATGCTGCAAGCTTTTAATTATCTCAGAGAAGAACATGAAAATAAATTTTTAACAGTAATTTTAGAGAGCTCAATTGCAATTGGCTCAATAGTTTTGACTTTAACTAAAAGTTTTAGTACTGCTGTTACGGTGCAATTTATATATTTTTTAATAATATATTTTATAAGAGATATAAAAAATATAGAGTTATATATTAAAAAACTAAATAAGATACTTTGGATATTAATACCTTTGATGATAGGCATTACAATTATAAAATACTTTTTAAATAATTAAATACTAATTCACCACTCAGTGGAAAATTAATGCCTAAAAGTAAGTAAGCTTGTAAACTTAAATTTTTAAGAATAATATAAGATAATATTTAGGATGATGCTATCAAAAAGGCATTATCTGTATTTAACTTTTTATTTAATTTTACCGAATTTTTAGTGCTAATACTTTCTAAAAGAAAGTTGTATTATTATATAGTATCTTCATGGCTTACAATCTCAATTTTTATCAATATCTTTTTTAGTATAAAAATAAGTCAAAATATAGGTATCAGCATAATTTTTTATTTTATAATGTATTGTTTAAAAGATTCTACTAACTTTAAAATATATATTAAAAAAAATAAGCTTTATATGCTGGACGATTTTAATTGTATCTTTTATTATTTATACTTGTATGATCTTACAAGAATGAACCGAAAGTCAAAAAAATAGCCCACCTTATTTTCAAGGTATTTTTTTCAAGAAAAGGTGAATAATGCTATACTCCTATCATTTTAAACACAAATTCACTAATCCCCTAGCAAATTCACTATAAGCTTTATAATAATATCTTTTTGATTTGGCTCACTTTTGGCAGTCATTAAAGCTAAAGCAGTAAGGGCGTTATCGTTTATTTTTAGCTCTTTATTTGGTTTATAAAGCAATGAGTTTTTAGATAAAAACAAAATAAACATAAATGCACCTATTCTTTTATTGCCATCACTAAAAGGGTGATCCTTAATAATGTAGTAGAGCAGATGAGCTGCTTTTTCTTCTATGCTTAGTATTAGATCCACACCGCCAAATGTCTGATATATATTGCCAAGAATTCCACCGAATTCATTTGCTTTTTGTCTACCAAAAAGCTCACTCGCCTCGCCTTTTTTACCAGAGATGATTTGAGCGATTTAATAGCTTCTAGTGCTTCATCTATCTCTAGTACAAATCCATTTTGGTTTGCTTTTGGATTTATCAATAATGAGTTTTCATCATAGCCTTGTAGTAAACTCCAAGTTTTTGAATAGCCTATAATTACGTCAAGAAGCCCTTTTGCTTCAATTAAATTTAATTCACTTGAATCTATAGTTTGTTTGAGTAAATTTATGGTTTGATCTAGCTCTTTTAATCCTTTTTGAGCTAATTTCTTTTGATTTATAGCATAACCACTTACGATATAGCTCTTTAAAACAGATGTTGCCCATTGACGGAATTTGGTAGCTTTTTTGGAATTGACACGATAACCAACAGAGATAATCATTTCAAGGTTATACAAATTTACTTTTCTAAGCTTGCCATCTTTAGCAACTTGTTCCATTTTGGAACAAGTTAAATTTTGACTGAGTTCCTCATCTTTGTATATATTATTTATATGCTTCACAATAGCTGGTCTTTGTACGTAGAAAATCTTAGCTATATCTTCAGCATTTAGCCAAATCGTATCACTCTCTACCGAAACTTTAAGCTCTATCTCTCCATCATTATACACTACTATATCTGACATATTGCGCCTTTTGTTGTTTTGAATATTTTATCAGATTTATGAGCATTAAACAATATAGTATAATCTTTATAAGTTTTTCTAGCTTTTATAAGTATTTTAATAATGTATATTAGTATTTTTAAGATGTGTAAAAGTGTTTTTACAGATTTTTAAAAACTTATCTTTAGCTCTTTTAATCCTAGTGCCTTAGCATATTTGATTATAGTGCTTAGCCTACTATCGTAGCTACTCTCAAATCTAGCTAAATTTTATATAAAATTAGCTAATTAAAGAAAAGATTATTTCTTTAATTAGCTTCTTATTTAGCTAAAAAATGTGATAATGTCTTTATTGAAGACCTCAATTTAAAAGCTATGGCTAAAATTTGGGGTAGAAAGATAAATGATTTAGCGTTTAAAGAATTTATTTCTATTTTAGAAACAAAAACAAATGTTATTAAAATAGATAAGTTTTATCCAGGTTCTAAGACTTGTAGTTGCTGCGGATACATCAGAAAAGATTTAAGTCTTAAAGATAGAATGTTTGAGTGTCCTAATTGTAATGCAAAATTAGATAGAGATTATAATGCTAGTTTAAATATTTATAGAGTTGGGGCTCTTAGAGGAGAATTTGTAAGACCTACGAAAGTAGGCTAGATTTGTTGATATTAGAAACCTCTGCATTTATACGTTGGGGGGGGTATGTCATATAAATTCGTAAATAAATCAGTAGGATTAGTTCAATCCGAATTTACGCCTATGGACTTGACGGCTCTGTTAGATGATTTAAGCTCAAATCAAATAGCAACTAGCAAGGTTGAAATAGGAATACAACAGAAATTCTATTTATAGATTTTTATATCTATTTATAGGATTTTATAGGTTTATAGGAAAGGTTTTGTAATATTTTTTGGGAACTTGAAGTAGATTAAAAATTTAGCTCGTTAGATTAATTTTACATACACAAATCACAAATTTAAATAAAACAGATAAAACAAAGTTTATCCTGCTTTAAAAATGCATATTCGATATTTTAAATTTTATGACATAATATAGACTTCAGGAGAACACAATGGACTACAAACAAAATATTATAAATTTATTATCCGATAAAAAAAGCAAAAAGATCACTACAAATTTAGATGCTCTAAATTTTTATGTAGAACAAGAGAAAACAGAATTTACGAGCGTTATGTATGAACCTTCGCTTTGTGTCATTTTACAAGGCAAAAAAGACGTGAGCTACAATGATGAAAAGTATGGTTATGATAACAAAAGTTATCTTATCTCCACGCTAAGCGTTCCTGCAAAAGTGCAAGTTACAGATGCTTCAAAAGACAAACCTTACATCTGTTCTGTTCTTACTTTTAGTTTAGAAGAGATATACAACGTCATGAAAGAGACTGGGATAGATAGATCTTCAAAAGATAAAAATTTAAAAAGTTGTTTATGCTTAAATACTTTAGATGATGATATATTAGAGCCATTATTTAGACTCACAAAGTTAGCTCTTAAAAGCAAACGCGAAAGCTTTCTTATAAATTTAACCAAAAAAGAGATCATCTACGCCCTACTCCAAAAGAACGAAGCATTGCTTAAACAGTATGTTTTAGAAGGAAGTATAGCAAATCAAGTAGCAAGAGTCATAGTCGATATAAAAGAAAATTTCGATAAAAGTATCAACATAAAAAAACTCTCAAAAAATATAGGCATAAGTGAATCTTCCCTATATCAGAATTTCAAAAAAATCACTACTTTGAGCCCTCTTCAATTTCAGAAAAAAATCAGACTAGAAGAGGCTAAAAAAATGCTTGTCTCTACAAACAAAGAAGCATCTGATATAGCATTTTTAGTCGGCTACGAAAGCCCGTCTCAGTTTAGTAGAGAGTATGCAAGAATGTTTGGAATGCCACCAAAAGCGCACTGTAGCTTTTTAAGAGATAGTATAAATTTGTAGGATCAGGCAATCAATATGGAATATTTTTCTATCCGAAAATTAAAAGAAACAGTATAATTATAAAAATAAAAATTCAGATCAAGGAGAGAAAAATGGTAAATTTTTCATATTATAACCCGACAAAAATAGAATTCGGAAAAGGTAAAGAAAATAGTATAGGCGAGTACTTAAATGAGTATGGTGCAAAAAATGTTTTGATACTTTTTGGCAGCGATAGAGTCAAAAAAGACGGACTTTTTGATAAAGCAACCGCAAGTTTAACTAAATTTGGTATCAAATTTAGTGAACTAGGCGGTATCGTAAGCAATCCGGTTTTAAGTAAAGTCTATGAAGCTATAAATTTAGCTAGAAAAAACGGCGTAGATAGTGTGCTTGCCATAGGTGGTGGCTCTGTGCTAGACACTGCAAAAAGCGTAGCCGCTGGAGCAAAATATGATGGCGATGTATGGGATCTATTTTTAGGAAAAGCACCGATAAAAGATGCACTTATGGTATTTGACATCATGACTTTAGCAGCAACTGGAAGTGAAATGAACTCATTTGCCGTTGTAACAAACGAAGATACAAAAGAGAAAATATCTATAACTTCAAGCCTTATAAATCCAAAAGTTTCAGTCATAAATCCAGAGCTTATGAGATCAATCTCTAAAAACTACCTTGTATATTCGGCTTCTGATATCATCGCTCACAGTATCGAAGGGTATTTAACCGCGACTCATCATCCAGAGATCATCAGTAAATTAGTAGAAGCAAACATCTCAACCATCATCAAAACAACAGAAATTCTACTAGCAGATCCTGACAACTATGACGCTAGAGCCGAGTTTGCATGGGCTGCAACCTGCGCACTAAATGGCACTACTTATGTTGGCGTGGGCGGCTACTCTTATCCAAATCATATGATAGAGCATTCCATCTCAGCGCTTTATGGCGTTCCACACGGCGCTGGACTTTCAGTCGTGATGCCTGCTTGGATGAAATGGTACAAAGATAAAAATGAAGCGCAATTTAGCAGATTTGCAAAAGTTATCTTTGGTAAGAACAGCGCAGATGAAGGTATAGAAGCCTTAAAAACATGGTTTGAAAAGATAGGAACTCCTACAAAACTAAGAGATTTCGGACTTGATATGAGTGTGAGTGATATCACTACCACAGCGCTTCATCACGCAAAAGCTTTTGGTATAGCTGATGTCTATACAAAAGATGTACTTGAAGAGATACTAAATTTAGCCTACTAAAATGATTTTGCACCAAATTCGGTGCAAATTCCGTTATAATATCAAAAAAATAAAAGAAATTTGATATGATACTTCCCAAATTATCTACTACATAAATATAAATTTATAGGCGACAATGAGCTGATATTTTTAATATACGGCTCTGAAATAACAAATTTAAAATACCAAGCCAAATTTGAAAAAAATGCAATAATCTTTGTAAAAAATGGTAAAAAGTTAGTTTATATATAAAAATTTAAATATATAGATAATATAAACATAAGCTACCTATCAAAATATTTCCAAAAAGTTACACTACATATAAAAAAATATTTTTTTATACAATTATAAAAGCATTTAAAAGAAAATTTTGTTAAACTATTCATTATTTAAAATTTAAGGCTTATGATGATAGAAAAGTTTTCTAAAATCGGTTTCGTTCTTGCTATGGCAGGAAGCGCCGTAGGGCTTGGAAATGCTTGGAAATTCCCAACAATGGTCGGAAACAACGGAGGTTCGGCTTTTATACTACTTTATATCGTGCTTACACTTAGCATCGCCGTAGTCGTGTTTTTGGCCGAGCTTAGCATAGGAAAGTTAGGCGAGAGCGATCTTGTGAGTTCGCTACACAAACTAGCTCCAAATCATAAAAAGCAGTGGAGTTTAGCTGGATTTTTTATGATAACGGCCGTACTTATAGCTTCATTTTATATGATAGTTATCGGCTGGATATTAAAATATACTTTTATGAGCTTTGGCTCACTTCCCAAAGACCCAGCAAGCGCCGGAGAAACATTTGGAAATTTAGTTACAAATGATCTTTTGAGCGTATTTATATGCTTTAGCATAGTATTTTTGATAGTATTTTACGTAGTTTCAAAAGGTATAAAAAGCGGTATAGAAAAACTAAATTTATGGATGATGCCATCTTTATTCGTATTACTTATTTTATTGCTTCTATATGCTATTTTTGAGAGCGGTAGATTTGGCGATGCTCTAAGCTTTATATTTATTCCCGATTTTAGCAAGATTTTAAACCCGACTATTATTTTACAAGCTTTAGGACTTGCATTTTTCTCTATGTCGATGGGCGTAGGAACAGTTTCTACATACGCTGCAAGCTTACCTGATGGAACGAATTTAGTTAAATCTACATTTTCGATAGTATTTATAAATATATTAATAGGAATAATGATGGGGCTTGTAGTTTTTTCATTTATCCCTATCGTTGATGGACAGCCTGCAAGTGAGGGCGCCGGACTTATCTTTGTTTCTTTAGCTTCACTTTTTGCACAAATGGGACTTGTCGGAAACTTTCTTGCGGTACTATTTTTCGTCTCATTGCTATTTGCAGGTATTACGTCCGCAGTTTCTATGATAGAGCCATTTACGCTTTATCTTATAAATAAATTCAAATTTACTAGAAAAAAAGCACTCGTAACGATCGGAATAGTCGTGTATATATTAGGTCTTTTTTGTATATTTTCATACTACGGTATTACTTCAAATCTGTTTTCATTGCCAAAAGAGCTATTAAATACACAAAAACCTATACCGTTTTTTGATGTACTTGATTTTATGACTTCAAATGTTCTTATGCCTTTAGGAGCGATTACATTTAGTATTTTTGTCGGTTGGGTATTAAAACGTGAAGGAATTTATATATTATTTTCAGGATTTATGAGTAAAAATGTGTTTGAAATTTGGTATTTTACACTTCGTTTTGTTGCACCGATGGCTATTTTGGCTATCGGAGTTTATCAACTTATAGTTAAGCTTAGCTAATAAAAATTTATAAAAGGAAATAAAAAAATGGCAAAAAAATTTATAGATATTATGGATACCACGTTTCGCGACGGTTTCCAATCTGTATTTGGCGCTAGAGTCTTAATGGAAGACTTCTTACCCGCGGTTAGCGCGGCAAAAGAAGCCGGTATAAACCACTTTGAATTTGGTGGCGGAGCTAGATTTCAAAGTTTGTATTTTTATTTAAATGAAGATGCTTTTACGATGATGGATAAATTTAGAGAAGCTGCTGGAAAAGAAGCAAATCTACAAACTCTATCACGTGGCGTAAACACCGTTACATTAGATACCGGAAGTCGCGAACTAGTCGATCTTCACGCAAAACTTTTTGCAAAACACAGTACAAATACCATCAGAAATTTTGACGCATTAAATGACGTAAAAAATTTACAATACAGCGGAGAAAGAATAGTTCACCACGGACTAAAACATGAAGTAGTAGTTACTATGATGGATCTTCCGCCAAACTGCGTTGGAGCTCACGACGCTGCATTTTATGAAAAAAGTTTAAGAGATATACTTGATACTGGTATCAAATTCCACAGCGTATGTTTTAAAGACGCAAGCGGAACAAGCAGTCCTGAAAAAGTATATCAAACTATAAAAATGGCTAGAAGACTACTTGGCGATAGTGTTCATATCCGTCTTCATACTCATGAAACTGCCGGCGTAAGTGTAGCTTGCTACCTTGCAGCACTTGAAGCAGGAGCCGACGGTATAGACTTAGCTGCCTCTCCAGTAAGCGGAGGAACGAGCCAACCAGATATTCTTACTATGCTTCACGCAGTTAAAGGTAAAAACTACGATCTTGGCGGACTTGACGTAGAAAAAATCCTAAAATATGAAGAAGTATTACAAGACTGCTTAAAAGACTATTTTATGCCGCCTGAAGCCATTCAAGTAAGTCCTCTTATACCGTTCTCTCCTATGCCTGGTGGCGCACTTACTGCAAATACTCAGATGATGAGAGACAACAACATACTAGGTAAATTTCCAGCAGTCATAAAAGCTATGAGAGAAGTAGTAGAAAAAGGCGGATATGGTACAAGCGTGACCCCTGTTAGCCAGTTCTACTTCCAACAAGCATTTAACAATGTGATGTTTAGACCATGGAAAAAGATAGCAGACGGATATGGAAAAATGGTTCTTGGATACTTTGGAAAAACACCCGTTGAACCAAACAATGAGATAGTAGAGCTTGCCAGCAAACAACTCGGTCTTGAACCTACAAAAGAGAGTGCTATAGATATCGCAGATAAAGACGAAACAAAATCACTCGCCTATACAAAAGCTATCCTTGAAAAAGAAGGAATCGAACAAACCGAAGAAAATATCTTTATAGCAGCCGCTTGCAAAGAAAAAGGAATAGCCTATTTAAAAGGTGAAGGCAAAGTTATGGTAAGAAAGATCGGCGATTTAGGGACTTCTTGTAAACCAAGTTCAAAACAAGCAGATGCAAACAAATACAGCGTAGTTGTAAATGGAAACAAATATAATGTTGAAGTTAGTGATGGATTTGATAATTTTGAGATAAAATCTGTTACAAAAGTAGAGGCTAGCAAATCAAAAGCAGAAATCAAAACAAATGATGTCAAAAGTAGCAGCGATAGTAGTAGTACCCAAAACGAGATAAAAGCCACTATGCCAGCAGGAGTATTTAAAATACTAGTAAAAGTCGGTGATACAGTTGGTAAAGGTCAAACTCTCATCATACTAGAAGCTATGAAAATGGAAATTCCTATAGAATCACCAAATGCAGGCGTAGTAAGTGAAATTTTAGTATCTCAAGGCGAAACAGTAGAAGACGGACAAGTACTTCTAAAATTATAAAAATTTATTATCCGTAGATTATCTACGGATAATTTTCAAATTCAAATTTCTTTCCTGATATGAGCAAAAATAAAAGATATATTAAGCAAAAAGTTATTACAATTTCAGCAGACTAAGAAAAAAGATTTCACAAGAGGTACAAAATGATGATAAAGGATCTAGACAAATTAGGGCTCACAGATATAAAAAACATTTATCACAATTTAAGTTATGAAGAGCTTTTTGAACACGAAAAAAACAATAATGAAGGTTATGTAACTAGCAACGGAACTTTTGGCGTGGATACTGGTATATTTACAGGTAGAAGTCCCAAAGACAAATACTTTGTAAAGCAAGAACCAAGTGAAAAACACATAGCTTGGGGTAAAGTAAATAAACCCATAAGCAAAGAGATCTTCAACAAACTATTATCAAAAGCAAAAAAGCAACTAAGCAATAAAGAAATTTACATACAAGACGTATATTGTGGCTCAAGTCTAGCAAGTAGAAAAAGCGTAAGATTCGTAACTGAAGTCGCGTGGCAAGCACACTTTGTAAAAAATATGTTTATACGCCCAACAAAATCAGAGCTTGAAAATTTCAAGCCTGATTTTATCGTATATAATGCTTGCAAATGCGTAAATGACGAGTATAAACAAGACGGTTTGAACTCAGAGGTTTTTGTAGCTTTCAATATAGAAGAAAATATCTGCGTGATCGGCGGAACTTGGTATGGCGGAGAGATGAAAAAAGGTATATTTTCTATGATGAATTACTGGCTTCCATTAGAAAATAAACTCTCTATGCACTGCTCGGCAAACGTTGGTAAAAATGGTGATACTGCACTATTTTTCGGACTTAGCGGCACTGGAAAAACGACTCTTTCAACAGATCCTAATCGCGCCTTGATAGGTGATGATGAGCACGGCTGGGACGATGAGGGTGTATTTAACTTTGAAGGCGGATGCTACGCAAAATGTATAAATTTAGATCCAAAAAGCGAACCTGAAATCTTCGGCGCGATCAAAAGAGATGCTCTTTTAGAAAATGTATGTTGTGATAAATGCGGTTGCGTAGATTATAGTGACGCTAGTAAAACAGAAAATACAAGAGTAAGCTATCCTATAGAGCATATAGAAAACCATGAGCAAAGCTTAAAAGCTGGACATCCAAAGAATATCATATTTTTAACAGCAGACGCATTTGGCGTACTTCCTCCTGTTTCAAAACTCACAAAAGAACAAGCTATGTACTACTTTTTAAGTGGATACACTGCAAAAGTAGCAGGAACAGAGCGCGGTATCACTGAGCCTCAAGCTACATTTTCAGCTTGCTTTGGCGAACCATTTATGCCTCTTCATCCGACAGTTTATGCAAGACTTCTTGGGGAAAAGATCGACAAACATCAAGTAAATGTATATCTAGTCAATACAGGCTGGAGCGGCGGTGCTTATGGTATAGGTAAAAGAATGAGCATAAAAGCCACTCGTGCTTGTATAAATGCGATACTAGATGGAAGTATAAAAAAATGCGAATTCGAGAACTTTGACAAATTTGATCTTGCGATACCAAAAGAACTTGAAGGAGTTGAAACAAAACTCTTAAATCCTTTAAATACTTGGAACGACAAAAACGAATACATAGCAGCTAGAGATAAGCTTGCGAATATGTTTGTAGAAAATTTCAAACGCTATGAAGACGTCGAAGAAGGTGTACAATTCGCAAAAGCCGGTCCAAAAAATTAATCAAATTTCCGCAGCGCAAACTTACGCGCTTGCGGATCATCATAACCTAACCTTAAATAATCTTTTAAAACCGTGTTAAGATTGCCAAATTTAAAAATACAAAAAAGGACAAAAATGCAAAAAATGTGGGAAGGGCGTTTTAGCGAAAGTAGCAGCGAACTTTTAGAATCTTTTAACGCTTCTATAGACTTCGATAAAGCTCTGTATAAGCAAGATATATTTGGCTCCATAGCTCACGCAAATATGCTAGGAACTACTGGCATACTTACAAAAGAACAAAGCGAAGCCATCGCTAACGGGCTAAGATCTGTATTAAAAGAGATAGAAGACGGCAAATTTGAGTTTAAAACACAGGACGAAGATATACATATGTCCGTTGAAAAAAGGCTTTCAGACATCATAGGAAAAGAGCTTGGCGGCAAACTCCACACAGCAAGAAGTAGGAACGATCAAGTAGCGCTTGATTTTAGATTATTTGTAAGACAAGAAACTATAAATATCTCAAAGCTCGTTCTAAATTTGATAAAAACCTTAAAAGATATCGCACTAACTAGTAAAGATATACTTATGCCTGGCTTCACTCATTTACAGCACGCTCAGCCAGTAAGCCTTAGTTTTCATATGCTAGCCTACGCATTTATGTTTAAAAGAGATTATGAAAGACTACTTTCGAGTTACGAGAGAAACGATCTCAGCCCTCTTGGTTCATGTGCACTTGCTGGAACTCCGCACCAGATAGACCGCCAAATAGTTGCAAATGAGCTTGGATTTAAAGGAGTCACTCAAAATGCTATGGATAGCGTTAGCGATCGTGACTTTGCGCTGGAAATTTTATTTAACATAAGTCTTATTTTTATGCATACATCAAGACTATGCGAAGAGCTAATCCTTTGGAGTAGTAGCGAGTTTAGATACATAACCATAAGTGATAAATTCAGTACAGGCTCTAGCATAATGCCTCAAAAGAAAAACCCAGACGTAGCAGAGCTAATCAGAGGAAAAACAGGTCGCGTTTATGGCAATCTTATAGGACTACTAACGGTTATGAAAAGCCTACCTTTAGCTTACAATAAAGATATGCAAGAAGACAAAGAAGGCGTTTTTGATAGCGTTGAGACGGCAAAAACTTCACTTGTCATACTAGAACAGATGTTAAAAACAACCAAATTCAACAAAGATTTTATGCTCAAAGCCTGCAAGACAGGTCACTTAAGTGCTACTGATTTGGCTGATTACCTAGTAAAGGAACATAAAATTCCGTTTCGTGAAGCCCACTTTATCACCGGACGCTGCGTAAAACTAGCAGAAGATAATGGCAAGGATATAAGTGAACTAAGCTTAGATGAGCTAAAAAGCATAGATAAGCGTATAGAAAACAGGGCTTTGGAAGTATTAAAACTCTTAAATTCAAAAGAAGCTAGAAAATCTATCGGTGGCACAAGCAACCAAAGCGTAGATATCCAGCTTGACCTGATAGAAGAATTTATAAAAGCAAATAGCTGATTTTAAAGACAAAAGCCGTTTTTTACGGCTTTTAGATCTTAGAATTTAAACTCGTTTATCTTACTACCTATCTCAAGAGTTTTTTTGTCAAGATCATTTGCCCTCGAGCTGATTTTATCCATCTCATCTGATATATCTTGGAGATTATCGTTTAATATTTTATTGTTTTCTAGCAGCATTTTAGTCTCGTTTTGTAGCTCTTTTGAGTCATTTATGCTATTTTGAGATACCAAACTCACTTCTTTCATTTTTTCAAGAACACTATCCATAGTGACTTTTATATCACTAGAATCATCAACAAAAGCAAAGAAATTTTTAACGTTTTGTGAAATTTGCGTGCTTAGATCGTCTATAAACTGGACTATCGTATTTATAGTCACGTCTATCTCATTTAGCGACTTTTGAGTTCTCTCGGCTAGTTTTCGCACCTCATCAGCAACAACGGCAAAACCTTTTCCATGCTCCCCTGCTCTAGCTGCTTCTATGGCTGCATTTAAAGCTAGCAAATTAGTCTGATCTGCGATATCTGTTATGGAAGTCAAAATTCCTTTTATATTTGCCACTTCTTGATTTAACAAAGCCACATCAGAAGCTAGTTTTTCTTGACTTTTCGCATCTTCGCTTACTTGAGTAGCAAATTTAGTCATACTGTTTGAAGCACTGTTTAGATCACTATGTGCTTTGATGATATCGTTCATCGCTTGATCTATCTTTTTTATACTGCTTTCTAGACAATCTTCGACTTTCATACCTATCTTGTTAGCTTTACTTGATATGCTAAATCCGTCTTTCGTACGGTTTAAAACTTCGTTTGAGCCATTTAGCATATCTTTTGAAATTTGTATATTTTGTCTGCTTTGCGAATTTAAATTTAAAAATATATCTCTTATAGGAACCAAAAACTCATCCACCGCTTGAAATATAACTCCTACTTCGTCTTTGCCTATCTTAAATTCGATATTTTGCCTAAGATCTTTTGTGTTTTTTAAATTTAAAAGATATTTTTGGATATTAAGTATCCTAGATATAGTATTTTGGACTATAAAATATCCTACTATCAAAGTAAATAGAATACAAGCTATGACCAAAATACTCATACTAATAAGGCTCGTATATGCGTTATCTTGTACTGTTTTATTGTTTGTAAGTAACTCTACTGCTAGTTTATCCTCGACATTTTTAAGTATATCTATCTTTTTGGTAAATGTATCAAATGCATATTTTCCACTTATTCCAAAGCCGCCAGTGATACTATTTTTCATAGCAGTATTTCTCATACTTTCTACAGTAGCAAAACTTTCATCTTTTTTTGCTTCTTCATATAAAGCAATATTTTTCTCACTTGCATTTTGCATAAACAACTTAAGATAAATTCCTTGAGATGCCATAGAAGTCAAAAATCTCTCATAAATTCCATCGCCAAATTTATCCATATTAAACGTATTTGAGAGTATGGCTCTTTCTATACCGACATTTTCTTTGGCATTTAAAAAGCCAAGATAAGCCGTAAGCTCTCTTGTTATGTCTGTATTTGTGCTGATCTTTGTGATCTCAGAAATGATATTCATCAAAGATGATATAGTGTTTGTATACTGACCGATCGCCATGTTTGGAGCTATGTTTAAAGAGTCTATACTCGCACGTAAAGACTTTAGATTATCAAAGTATTTTAAAGCAGACTGAATACTACTATCTAAAAGAGTATTATGGGCTTCCATATCAAATTTTTTAAGCAGATCATATACCAAAACTATCTGTTTATCGCTAAGAATTCTCTGATTTTTTAGCATATCTGCAAAATTACCGCCACCTTTTGCACCCAAGAAACCAGACGATGTGCCACGCTCTTTTTGTAACTCATGGACTACCAAAGAGATCTTTGTAGATAAGATAACACCTTCATCTAGCACCTTTGCTTCATTATAGGTTTTATATCTATCGCCGATAAGCAAAGCAGAAAAGACAACCAACAAAATAAGCGGTATAAGAACAAAAATAAGCATTTTCACTCTTATGCTAATGTTGCTTAGAAACATAATATCCTCCAAAAGATAAATTATTAAATCTTATAAATAATAATATACTAGTTATAAATTTAAATAGATTTATAATATAAGGTATACAATGACTATTATTTAATGAATTTACGATAATAAAGTGTTTTATTCTATATCTATATGGTAAATAAATAATAAATTTATTTGAAAAATAAACGGTCTTTATGGCTCTAAATATAAATTTAATTATAAATAAATTTTATAAATAAATAAAATTTAGAAGCTAAGAAATATCATAAAAATACAATATTTTTTTGATAAAAACCATAGATCACTAAAAGCTTTATTTGAAAAAACTTTTTAAAAGCGAAGTTAAATTTAAAATCTCTTCTTCTCTTTGTTCATCGCTGACATTATTTCCAAGATGCTCTTTGATGTGTCCGTCGATGACTTCTGCCATCAAAGATGTGATAGCACCTCTTGCGGCGCTGATTTGCTGAAGTACTTTAAAGCAATCTTTTTCATCTTCTAAAGCCTTTTCTAAGGCTGAAATTTGCCCTTTTATCTTTTTAATACGCAAAAGAAGCTTATCTTTATTTGCTACTATGTGAGCCATAATTTTCCTTTATATTTTTATAAGCTATACTGGGGTATAGTATCATAATTTATTTTAAAAGAGGATAAAATGATATTAAATGATATACAAAAACAATCTGCTTATGAGCATAATTTTCATTCATCAAACAATATTGCCAAGAAAAATACATTATACGCGACAATATTTACAGCAGTTATGATGATAGCAGAGATAATAGGCGGCATATACTTTGGCTCTATGGCACTTTTAGCAGATGGTTGGCATATGAGCTCTCACGCCTTAGCGCTTGGACTAGCATATTTTGCTTACATTATGTCAAGCAGATACCAAAGCGATGATAGATTTAATTTTGGCACATACAAGATAGAAATTCTCGCTAGTTATACTAGCGCGATCTTTCTTTTAGTGGTTGCGTTTTTTATGGTTTATCACTCTGTTCAAAGATTTATAAACCCAGAAGCTATAGCATACAAAGAAGCTATTTTTATAGCTATTATAGGACTTATAGTAAATTTCATCTGTGCTTGGCTCTTAAGAGGTGATCATCACGCTCATCATCACGAACATGAAAACGATCTAAATTTAAAGGCCGCTTACATACACGTTCTTACTGACGCGCTTACTTCTATTTTAGCTATCATAGCGCTAAGTTTTGGACTTATGTTTGGAGCAGATTTTCTTGATCCACTTATGGGGATAATCGGAGCTATTTTAGTTTCAGTGTGGGCTGTGGGATTGTTAAAACAATCAGGGAAAATATTACTTGACGCAAATATGAACGAACCAGTCGTTGATGAAGTCATAGATGCTTTACGCTTATTTAGAAAAGACATAATCATCAAAGATCTACATCTTTTAAAAGTAGCAAAAGATAAATACACCTGTATAATCTCTCTAAGCTCAGATGATCCCATAGATATAGATCTTCTCAAAAAAGAGCTATCCATACATAAAGAGCTAGTCCATATACTCATAGAGATATATCCAAAATAGCAAAAATCAAATGGCTAAATTTGAATTAATATTTAAATTTAGCTCCATTACATTAATGGTATTGATTATCGATAAATATATATTAAGCATTTTATAGATATAATCGTAAAATTATTTTTATAAAAGAGGCAAAATGGATCTCTCAAAACTACAAATAAACCAAAAAGCCGTATTGACTAGCATAGAAGGTATCTCTGCGACTAAAAAACGACTTCGCTCATTTGGGCTTGATGTCGGCTCTCAAATAGAAATCAAACAAAAAAGCATAACAAACTCAAATATAGAAATAGCAAGTAAATACGGACTTATAGCATTAAGAAACGAAGAAGCTAAGATGATAAGCTGTAAGTTAGTAGATGCTAAATGAAAAAAGAATTCATAGTAGCATTAGTCGGCCAACCAAACGTAGGTAAAAGTCAGCTTTTAAGCTCTATTAGTGGAGCAAACCCTAAAATAGGAAATTTCGCTGGGGTTACTGTAGATAAATATGAAGCCACGCTAGTAAAAGGCGATATCATTTTAAATTTCATCGATCTGCCTGGACTTTATAGTTTAGATGATTTTTCAAAAGATGAAAGCGTAGCAAAAGATTTTTTGATGAAAAGCAAATACGATATGATACTAAATGTCGTAGATTCAACAAATTTAGAAAGAAATTTATTTTTAACATCCGAGCTTATGGCGCTAGGTAAAAAGATGGTCGTCGCTTTAAATATGGACGATGAAGCCAAAAGCGAAGGTGTAGAGATAGATGACAAACAGCTAAGTAGCATACTAAATATCCCTGCTGTCAAAGTATCCTCCGTAAAAAAGACGAATTTTTCAAATTTACTAGATACAATTATAGATGTTCTCTCAAAACCATACACGCCAAACAAACTCAAATTTAGCGATCAGATAGAAGAAGAGCTGATATATCTAGCACAAAAAATCGATGAAGCAAATTTCAAAAAAGATGAGATTTGCTCAAGACAAGCCGCGATACTATTTTTGCTAGAAGATAAGAAATTCTACACGATGTCCCACGAAGATCCAAAAATGCTATTTTTGATACCTGAGATTAAAAAAGTATTTGATAATATCAAACAAAAGACACAAAACAGCTCCATAGAAGACGTGCTCATCGATGAATACCACTCGTTTGCAAAAGGTGCAGCCTTAGAAACTCAAAATATAAAAGCCGGAAAAAGTACAGATATAACAAAAAAGATAGATAGCATACTTATACATAGATTTTTCGGACTACCTATATTTTTATTTTTTATGTGGTTACTGTTTCAGGCCACATTTACTCTTGGTGAAGTTCCGATGCAGTACATAGAGATGGTATTTGCGTGGTTTGGAGATAGTGTAGCTGCAAATTTAAATGACGATATGCTAAAATCCATAATAGTAGATGGTATCATCGCCGGAGTCGGCACGGTGATACTGTTTTTACCAAACATTATCATTTTATTTTTAGGTATAGCGCTTTTAGAAACAACCGGATATATGGCAAGAGTCGCGTTTTTACTAGATGGATTTTTTCATAAATTCGGGCTTCACGGCAAAAGTTTCATACCGCTAGTTACAGGATTTGGATGTTCTATTCCTGCGTATATGGCAGCACGCACTTTAAAAAGTCAAAAAGACAGACTTCTTACTATGTTCATCATAGGATTTATGAGCTGTGGCGCTAGGCTTCCTGTGTATGTGCTATTTGCCGGAGCATTTTTCAAACCGGAAAATGCAGGAAACGTACTATTTTTCATCTATATATCGGGGGCTCTTTTAGGACTTATAGCAGCTAAAGTTTTACGCATTTTCGTTTTTAAAGGAAATGATGAACCATTTGTTATGGAAATGCCAAAATACAGACTCCCAAGCGTAAAACTAATCTGGCTTACCATATACTCAAAATCTATGATGTATTTAAAAAAAGCTGGTACTTTTATACTAGCAGCTTCCATTTTAGTCTGGTTTGTAAGTACTTTTCCGCAAAATCCCAACATAGAAGAGAAATACCAACAACAAATTCAAGCAGCATCCAGCGACGAGCTAAAACTAGAGCTTACTCATCAAAAAGATCAAGAGCTTATGGAAAATACGTATCTAGGAATGTTTGGTAAAGCCATAGAGCCGGTATTTGCACCGCTTGGTTTTAACTGGAAAATGTCTGTTGCCACAGTAAGTGGGCTTGCGGCAAAAGAAGTTATCGTTTCTACTTTAGGAGTTTTATACTCTTTAGGCGGAGAAGTTAGCGAAAACAATACTACTTTACAGCAAACATTAGCTAAAAATATACCGTTTGCTTCAGCTATGGCATTTATAGTATTTGTTATGGTATATCTGCCTTGTTTAGCCGCAACAGCGGTATTTTCAAAAGAAGCAGAAAGCAAAAAATACACGTTTTATCTGATAACCTTTACGTTTTGCACTGCTTGGGTACTATCTTTTGCAACTTATAAAGTCATCGTATTTTTAAATATAACGTGAGTTAATCAAGATCAGCAAGCTATATTTATTATTTATCGTTAAAATAATCAATAAAAAATGATAATTAATGAAAAACACTACTTATATACCTAACTTTGATGATAAAGATACGTTTTCTTACTCTTTACAGAGTAAATTCAAAAATCAATTTGAGAATAAATTTGATCCAAACTCATTATATATAATAAATTTATACAATAGCTTGATACCAAAACTCGATATAAATATGTTAAATTTATTTCAAATTTAACAAGATAACGAACTTCAAACACAAATGAATAGCATAATAGAGTAATTTCTATCCTCAAAACAAATATATCCCTGTGCGCCTAAAAAAGACCATATAGATAACACGTTTTTGTTGCTAAAAGACATTTAAGCGGTGGTTTTCTGCAAGGCTAATGAATGATAATAGAAAAGTTATTGTTTTATGCTCTAGAGGCTAAGTTTATACAGATGGAAGCAGATACGCAAATCTTGATTTTGCATGCCAATACCTAAAGCAATATTTTGCAAGATCATGGGTTTTAACAATTTTCATATAGTTAGGGCCGAAGGTGCATCAATGAGTAAATTTAATAAAGACGATATATGGTGTCCCCAGCGAGATTCGAACTCACGGCCTCAGAATTAGGAATTCTGCGCTCTATCCTGCTGAGCTATGAGGACAAAAGTAAAACTATGGAAAAACCGCCTAAAAGCTAGGCGGTTTGTTGATTTTTAAAACACTCTTGCAAATGTTTTATCGATTTTAGCCGTTTCTTTTCTTGATTATTTCTTCAGAAACATTTTTTGGAACTTCTTCATAGTGATCGAATTCCATAGAATAAGTAGCACGGCCTTGTGTTTGGCTTCTTAAATCTGTTGAGTATCCAAACATCTCAGCAAGCGGGCAAAATGCGCTAACTATTTTATTTCCGGCTCTTTCGTCCATAGAGTTTATCTGTCCGCGACGTTTGTTAAGATCGCCGATGACATCACCCATATACTCTTCTGGAGTTTCAACTTCAACTTTCATCATAGGTTCAAGGATAACAGCGCCGGCTTTTCTAGCGCCCTCTTTGAAGCCCATTGAAGCAGCTAGTTTAAACGCCATTTCAGATGAATCGACTTCGTGGTAGCTACCATCAAATAGTGTAACTTTAACATCCTCAACAGGATATCCTGCAAGAACACCGCTTTGAAGAGCTTCTTGACAACCTTTTTCAACTGCTGGTATATACTCTCTAGGAACGACACCGCCTTTGATATCGTTGACAAATTCAAATCCACTACCTGGCTCAAGCGGCTCAAGACGTAAGAATACGTGACCGTATTGTCCGCGACCACCTGATTGTTTTGCGTATTTGTACTCTTGCTCGACTGTTTTTTTGATAGTCTCACGGTAAGCAACTTGCGGTTGTCCCACTTCAGCCTCTACTTTAAACTCTCTAAGCATACGATCGACGATGATCTCAAGGTGAAGCTCACCCATACCAGAGATGATTGTTTGACCGCTCTCTTCATCTGTGCTAACTCTAAAAGATGGATCTTCTTGAGCTAATTTACCTAAGGCTATACCCATTTTTTCTTGATCAGCTTTAGTTTTTGGCTCAACCGCAACACTGATAACTGGCTCTGGGAAGTCCATTCTCTCTAAGATGACTTTATCTTTTTCACTTGCTAGAGTATCGCCTGTCATTGTATCTTTTAGACCAACGACGGCACCTATCTCACCAGCATAAAGAACTTTTGTCTCTTCTCTTTTGTTTGAGTGCATTCTAAGAAGTCTACCAACACGCTCTTTTTTATCTTTTACAGTGTTGTAAGCATAGCTTCCACTCTCAAGTTGTCCACGATAAACCCTTACGAATGTAAGTTGTCCTACGAATGGATCTGTCATTATCTTAAATGCGAGACCAGCGAATTCGCCATCATCAGTACTATCTACTGTTACTTCTGTGCCGTCTTCGTACTCGCCTTTGATAGCTGCAACTTCATCTGGAGCCGGTAGATAGTCAACAACAGCGTCAAGAAGTGGTTGAACACCTTTGTTTTTAAATGCAGTACCGCAAAGCATAGGGATGATATTCATAGCAAGACATCCTGCTTTAATACCTTTTTTGATCTCTTCGTTGCTTAGCTCTTCACCACCGAAAAATTTCTCCATAAGAGCATCATCAGTTTCAGCTACGGCTTCTATCATTTTTGCTCTGTATTCTTCAGCTTTTTCTACTAAATTTGCAGGTATTTCTTGGATAGAAAATTCAGTTGGTTTAGCTTCGTTTTCCCAAACTATAGCTTTCATCTCGATAAGGTCGATTACGCCTTTAAACTCATCTTCGGCACCGATTGGAATTTGGATAGGCACTGGATTTGCTTTTAGTCTGTTTTTGATTTGCTCTTCGACGTTAAAGAAATTTGCGCCAATTCTGTCCATTTTATTTACAAATACCATTCTTGGAACACGGTATTTGTTTGCTTGTCTCCAAACTGTTTCACTTTGAGGTTGAACACCGCCAACAGCGCAAAATACAGCTACTGCACCATCAAGAACACGCATAGAACGCTCAACTTCGATAGTGAAGTCAACGTGTCCTGGGGTGTCTATAAGGTTGATTTGATGATCTTTCCAAAAACAAGTTGTAGCAGCAGAAGTGATCGTGATGCCACGCTCTTTTTCTTGCTCCATCCAGTCCATAGTCGCAGCGCCATCATGAACCTCACCGATCTTGTGACTCATACCAGTGAAGAAAAGAATTCTTTCACTAGTTGTAGTTTTACCAGCATCGATATGGGCTGCAATACCTATGTTTCTTACCATGTGCAATGGGGTTTTTCTTGACATAGACGCTCCTTATTACCAGCGATAATGAGCAAATGCTTTATTTGCCTCAGCCATTTTGTAAGTATCTTCTTTTTTCTTAAATGATGCGCCCTTACTGTTTGCTGCATCAAGTAGCTCTGCTGCTAGTTTTTCCATCATAGTTCTTTCGCTTCTTTTTCTAGCAAAGCCTATGATCCAGCGAATAGCTAGAGCTTGTTGGCGTGCTGGGCGAACTTCTACTGGTACTTGATATGTAGCACCGCCTACACGGCGTGATTTAACTTCCATGATCGGTTTTACGTTATCAATAGCGTCGTTAAAAACATTTATACCTTTTAGCTCACCGCCTTTTGCATCGATAGTTCTAAGTGCACCGTACATTATCTCTGTAGCAACACTTTTTTTACCATCATACATAAGTGAATTAATAAATTTAGTTATAACTTTATTGCCATAAATTGGATCAGGCATTACTTCCCTAACAGGGGCTTTTCTTCTTCTCATAACTTTCCTTCAAATTTAAATTTTACTCAAACTAAGCCATATCTAAGGGCTAGTCTGCGTCCTAAAAGATTACTTTTTAGCTTCTTTTGGGCGTTTAGCACCATATTTAGAGCGTGAAACAGTTCTTTTTGCCACGCCCGCTGTATCAAGCGCACCACGGACAATATGATATTTAACACCTGGTAAGTCTCTTACCCTACCACCACGCACTAGCACGATACTGTGCTCTTGTAGATTGTGACCTTCACCGCCTATATAGCTGATAACTTCAAATCCACTTGTTAGCCTTACTTTGGCAACTTTTCTCAAAGCTGAGTTTGGTTTTTTAGGAGTTGTTGTATAAACTCTGGTGCAAACTCCTCTTCTTTGAGGGCACTCTTTTAACGCTGGTGATTTAGATTTTACAATCACTTTTTTGCGTTCTTTTCTGACCAATTGATTAATGGTTGGCACAATTTTTCCTTTCAACTAAATTTATTAAAAAGAGCTTATTTTACTAAAAACTATCTTAAAAGCATATGAATTTAAAAAATATGAAATTATAAGTATGGATACACCGAGTTTTGGTGTATGAATTTTATATTGAATTTAGTGGTATAAGGCGAAAGTTCACCTTATACCTTTACAATTAGTTTGTTCTGATCTTAACTTTTCTATCTTGATAAAGTCCAGTACCCACTGGTATCATACGACCTAAAATAACATTTTCTTTTAGATCTTCAAGATAGTCAAATTTAGCAGCGATACTTGCTTCTGTTAAAACTTTTGTAGTCTCTTGGAAAGAAGCTGCCGAGATAACGCTATCACTTCCTATAGCGGCTCTTGTAACACCAAGAAGTACAGGCTCAGCAATAGCTGGCTCTCCGCCCATTTTCATGATACGTTTATTTTCTTCTCTAAATTTACGTCTGCTTACCATATCTCCGATAATGAAGTTTGTATGTCCGCTATCTACGATCTTTACTTGTCTTAACATTTGAGAAACAATGATCTCAATGTGTTTATCGCTAATAGCAACACCTTGAGAACGATAAACTTGTTGTATCTCACTTATAAGGTAATAGTGAAGAGCTTTTTCACCCAAAATCCTTAAGATATCGTGGCTACTTACCAAACCATCGGTTAATTTCTCACCTGCATGCACAAACTCTCCATCTCTTACTTGAATTTGACGTGATTTATCTATCAAATATTCTGTGCTTGTGCCGTCTTTTGCATCTATGATAAGGCGTTCTTTTGAACGAAGCGGTTTGTCAAACCTTACTACTCCGTCGATCTCGGCTATGATAGCAGTATTTTTTGGACGCCTTGCTTCAAATAGCTCTGATACCCTAGGAAGACCTCCGGTGATATCTTTTGATTTTGCAACCGCTTTTGGTGTTTTTGCTAAAATATCGGCTTGATCAACGCTTTGACCATCAGTTACGAAAATAGCTGTTTTTGGCTCTAGTTGATAACGGATCAATTTTCCATTTTTAGTCGATATAACTATGGTTGGTTTGACACCGCTTGGAAGGTACTCGTTTATGACTAGACGACTTTGACCTGTTGCTTCATCATATTGCTCTGCGACGCTATATCCAGGCTCTATATCTTCATAAGCAACTATACCGCCTTCTTCGGCAATAACCGGAGTTGAATATGGATCCCACTCTGCTATCACTAGCTTTTCGTCGCTATGTGGTTTTACAATTACATCTTTTGCGACAACACTATCACTATCGTTAAATTCGATAATGCTACCTCTAGGGATATAATGACGCTCCGCTTCTCTGTCGTCATCATCTGCGATAACGACAAATAGACCTTTTTCAGTTACGGTATAGCCTTTTTTAATATTTTTGATTCTCTCTAGATAGTCGCCTTTGAGAATATAAAATTTAAGTATACCTTTAGCTCCGGCTGTTATGGTTTGCGTAACAGGGTCGCCATCGGCAACTTTTACTTCGCTAGCAAACGGAATACGGTTTGGTATATTCCATCCCTCTTTAATGACTTCTACTACGCTTTCGTTCTCTTTTACCATATCGCCTTTAACATAAGGAATATATAGCTTTCCTTCAACTTTACCACTAACTCCAGCTAGTTCATTTGGCTTAGCTAAGTCGTGTTTTCTAAGAACGTATTTTATCTCGTTATCTTTTCCGGTTAATATAATACTTACGTCCTCGTGGGCTACTTCGATATTTATACTTGCATCAAACGGTGCTTTGATTTTTGGTTCAACAAGCAAAATAGCGGCATTACGACGATTTGTAACTATCATCTTGCCTTTATTTTCATAAGTATTTAGGTTGTAATATCTTATAAAACCTTCTTTTTGTGCTATAACTTGACGATCTTGTTGCTCTGTAGAAGCAGTACCGCCGATGTGGAATGTTCTTAGAGTAAGCTGAGTACCAGGTTCACCGATTGATTGAGCAGAGATGATACCAACTGCCTCTCCTGGTTTTACTAGTTTGCCCTCACCAAGGTTAATACCGTAACATTTTGCACATACACCTTTACCTGCTTTACAAGTTATAGGAGTTCTTATACTTACTGATTTGATACCAGCATCAGTGATAGTTCTAGCTTTTGCTTCATCTATTAAAGTTCCTTCTGTGAATAAAACTTCATTTGTTATAGGATCTATAACATCATCACTTAAAACACGTCCTAAAACTCTCTCTTCAAGACTTTCTATAAGCTCTCCGCTTTCTGTTATCTCTGTTATCTCAACGCCTTCATGCGTTCCGCAATCATCCATAGTAACTTTAACGTTTTGCGCTACGTCGATTAGTTTTCTTGTCAAATATCCAGCATTCGCAGTTTTAAGCGCAGTATCAGCAAGACCTTTTCTAGCACCATGGGTTGAGATGAAATACTCAAGCACGTTTAGTCCCTCACGGAAATTCGATGTAATAGGAGTCTCAATGATCGAACCATCAGGTTTTGCCATAAGTCCACGCATACCAGCAAGCTGACGAATTTGAGCTGCGCTACCTCTTGCTCCAGAGTCTGCCATCATATAAATAGAGTTAAATCCATTTTTGTCTGTTTTGATGAGTTTCATCATTTCAGCCGCAACTTTGTTATTCGTATCTGTCCAGATATCAACGATCTTATTATATCTCTCTGAATCAGTTAGCAAACCTGAGCCGTATTGGTTTTGAATTTCTCTAACTTTTTTCTTGGCTTCATTTACATAGCTATATTTACTTTCAGGAATGATAATATCAGCGACCGAAATACTAACACCTGCTTTAGTCGCATATCTAAAACCTAAATTTTTAAGTCTATCAAGGAAGCTAGCAGTTACTTCTAAGCCGCCGTTTTTATAGACGTAATCAACCAAATTTGCTATATCTTTTTTCTTCATTATCTTATTCCACATTGATTCTGGAACAGAGTTTTCTTTGAGATCTGGTAAAATTGATTTTATGATAAGACGTCCAGCAGTCGTAAATACAGCTCTTCCTCCAACAATAGTTTTGATCTTTGCATGCAGATCCAGATAGTGAGCCTCAACAGATATCATTACCTCATCAACGCTTGCAAAAATTTTATTTGCACCTTTAGCTTCTTCTTTTTCAAGACTTAGATAATAAATTCCCAAAACCATATCTTGGCTAGGAACAGTTACAGCTTTACCGCTTGCAGGAAGCAAAATATTCATAGAGCTTAGCATAAGGACTTTGCATTCAGCAATCGCTTCTTGAGAAAGTGGAACATGAACAGCCATTTGATCGCCGTCGAAGTCCGCGTTGAACGCTGAACAAACAAGAGGATGAAGCTGGATAGCTTTACCTTCTATAAGAACTGGGTGAAATGCTTGAATAGACATTTTATGTAGAGTCGGCGCACGGTTTAGCATGATCGGATGGCCATCAACTACCTCTTCAAGACATTCCCAAACCTCATTTGTCTTGTCTTCTATCATTTTTTTAGCTTGTTTGACTGTAGTCGCATAGCCTTTTTCTTCAAGACGAGCTAAAAGATGCGGTTTAAATAACTCAAGAGCCATTTTTTTAGGAAGACCACATTGATCCATTCTAAGCTTTGGTCCTACTACGATAACAGAACGACCTGAAAAATCGACACGCTTACCAAGTAGATTTTGACGGAAACGACCTTGCTTTCCTTTTATGATCTCAGAAAGTGATTTAAGCGGTCTTTTATTTGCACCTTTTACCGCATTTGCACGTCTGCCGTTGTCAAACAAAGCATCTACTGATTCTTGAAGCATTCTTTTTTCATTACGGATAATAATCTCTGGCGCGTCAAGTTCCATAAGTCTTTTTAAACGTGCATTTCTATTTATAACACGGCGATATAGATCATTTACATCAGAAACAGCAAATTTACCGCCATCAAGGCTAACAAGAGGTCTTAAATCTGGTGGTAAAACAGGTAAATTTGTTATCATCATCCATTCAGGGCGATTGCCTGAATTTAAAAAGTTTTCAGCTACTTTTAAACGTTTTACTATGGTTTTTTTCTTAGCTTCACTATTTGTGCTTTCTACTTCTATTTTTAATTGTTCTAGTATAGCTACTAGATCTAAATTTGCAAGTAGATCACGTATTACTTCTCCGCCCATTCGAGCTTTAAAACCGCTTTCACCGAATTTTTGCTCTAAAAGGACATATTGTTCTTCATTTAAAACATCATAAAGTTCGACTTTTTTACTGTTTTCATTATCATAATAAGCATCGCCTGGTTGCTCTACTATATAAGCTTCATAGTATAATACACGCTCCAAATCTTTCATCTTGATACCAAGAAGAGTACCGATACGGCTCGGAAGCGAATTTACATACCATATATGAGCTACAGGAGTTACGAGCTCGATGTGACCCATACGTGAGCGACGAACTTTTGAACTAGTAACTTCCACGCCGCACTTCTCGCATTTGATGCCTTTATAGCGCATCTTTTTATACTTCCCACATAAGCATTCATAATCTCTTATAGGACCAAAAATCTTGGCACAAAATAGACCATCACGCTCAGGTTTTAAAGTACGATAATTTATAGTTTCAGGTTTTTTAACTTCACCGTGACTCCATGCTTTTATACGCTCTGGACTTGCAAGTCTTAATCTAAAAGCTTCAAAATCTCTTGGTTTTGCGTCTTCTTTTATCTCAATAGGTTTTAACTCACTCATTATTTTCATCCTCATCGTAAATCTCAACATCAAGTGCTAGAGATTTTAGCTCATTTGTTAAAACAAAGAAAGTCTCTGGGATACCAGTGCTTGGCACATTTTCACCTCTTGTAAGAGCTTTATAAGCTGCCAAACGACCTTCAACATCATCAGATTTTACGGTTAGCATCTCTCTTAGTGTATGAGCTGCACCATAAGCTTCAAGCGCCCAAACTTCCATCTCTCCAAATCTTTGACCACCACTTAAAGCTTTACCTCCAACTGGTTGTTGCGTAACTAGCGAGTATGGTCCAGTACTTCTAGCATGGACTTTTTCATCAACTAAGTGGTGAAGTTTTAGCATATACATACAACCGACATTTACACGCTCTTCCATTTTAGAACCCGTACGTCCATCATAAAGCTCTGTTTTGCCGTCCATATCGATCTTTGCCATTTCAAATAGTTTTTTAAATTCATCAGCTTTAACACCCTCAAATATAGGAGTAGCAAATCTAACACCATTTGACCAATCTCTTGCATAATCTATCAATTTTTCATCGCTAATCTTACTAAGTATGGATTTAGCATCCATCAAACGTGAAACGTCTGCTATCTCTATCATCTTAGCTCTTAACTCTTTAAGCCATTCACCTTTTTTAGCTTCAAAAATTTCAGTTATTTGCTCACCTAGTCTCATTCCAACAAGACCCAAGTGGCTTTCTAGAATTTGACCTATATTCATACGGCTTGGAACGCCTAACGGATTTAGTACGATGTCTACCGTGCGTCCATTTGGAAGATACGGCATATCAACGTCTGGAACTATATTTGAAACTATACCTTTGTTTCCGTGACGTCCAGCCATCTTATCTCCGACTTTTAATTTACGTTTAGTGGCTATATAAACTTTTACTAGTTTTACGACACCACTTGGTAAAATATCATCTTTTTCTAATATCTCAAGCTTAGCATCATGCTCATCTTTAAGCTTCTTTTTCTCATTTTGAAAATACGTTTTCATATCTTCGTATGTTTTTTGAATTTCTTTTGAGAAAGATTTTACGTAAGTATTTAGAGTAAATCTATTTACATTATCAAGATCTGTTCTTTTTACTACGTCGCCTTTTTTGTATGTTTTGTTGCCTATTTCAAGCTCGCTATCCAAAGGATTTTTAGAAAGAAGAGCGGTAATTCTAAGCATTTCTTCGCGATCAAGCATCAAAAGTCTATCGTGATGCTCCTTTTCAAGCATATTTTTTTCATCTTCGTATGCTTTAAACGATCTCGCGTCTTTTTCATAGCCTTTTTTTGTAAATATTTTAACATCGATTACAACGCCTTCAAGACTCGCGCCGGCGTACAATGATTTATTTACTACGTGACCTGCTTTTTCGCCAAATATAGCTCTAAGAAGTCTCTCTTCAGGAGTAGGTTTTACCTCTCCTTTTGGTGAAACTTTACCTACTAAGATCATTCCTGGTTTGACGTGAGTGCCTATCTTTACTATACCACTTTCATCAAGATGGATCAGATCTTCTTCTTTCATATTTGGTATATCTCTAGTGATCTCTTCTACACCGTCTTTTAACTCTCTAGCTTCAATCTCTTTTTCATAAACATGAACGCTAGTAAATGCATCTTGGCGGATCATTCTTTCGCTCATCACGATAGCATCTTCGTAGTTGTATCCATTCCACGGCATAAATGCAATAAGTGCATTTTTACCGATAGCCAACTCACCTTCTTCCATACTAGGACCATCTGCTATTATCTGTCCTGCTTTTATCTCATCGCCTTTTCTAACGATAGGATGTTGTCCAAATGTAGTATTTTGGTTGGTTCTTAGATTTTTTTCCATAGTATATTGATCGATATATGGACCATTTTCATCTTCGCCTAAGATAAATATATTTCTATTGTCAACTTTTTCAACTACGCCAGGACGTTTTGCTTTTATAGCTTCCCAAGCATCTCTTGCAACTATAGCTTCCATACCTGTTCCTACTATAGGGGCAGTAGCTTTTAGAAGAGGAACTGCTTGACGCTGCATGTTTGAACCCATAAGGGCACGGTTCGCATCATCATGTTCCAAAAATGGGATCAATGAAGCTGCAACACCCATAACCATACCGCTACAAAGATCGATTAAAGTAACGTCTTCTCTTTTTGCAAGTAGCATTTCTCCATCTTGTCTTACCTCGATAAGATCTTCTTTGATCATATCGTTTTCATCTAAGATAGTTGAAGCAGGAGCTATGATGTGTCCTTCTTCTTGAGTAGCTGTTAGGTATACGATCTCATTTGTGACTTTACCGTTTTCTACTTTTCTATATGGTGCTTCCACAAATCCTAGATCATTTACCTTAGCATATGTAGAAAGAGTATTTATAAGACCGATATTTTGACCTTCTGGGGTTTCAACAGGACAAATTCTACCGTAGTGAGTCGGGTGAACGTCACGTACTTCAAATCCAGCTCTTTCTTTTACCAAACCACCCTCACCAAGTGCAGATAAACGACGTTTATGAGTAACTTCGCTAAGCGGATTTGTTTGATCCATGAATTGACTTAATTGACCGCCTGTGAAAAACTCCATAATAGTCGTAGTTATCATTTTAGGATTTACTAAATCATAAGGCATAAGCTCATCTACGTTATTACTAAGACTTGTAAATTTATCTCTGATAGCTTTTTGCATTTTTACAAAGCCTAAATGAAGTTCATTAGCTAAAAGTTCGCCGATAGATCTAATACGTCTATTTCCGAGATGGTCTCTATCATCTATATGACCTTGACCGTTTTTGACTTTTATCAGATATTTTGCAGTTTTTATAATGTCTTCATTTGTCAATGTAGTCACGTATTCTGGAACACTTAATCCTAATTTATGATTCATCTTCATACGACCAACTTTTGTTAAGTCATATCTTTCTGGATTAAAAAATAGATCATTTACAAAAGTACGCGCCGCTTCTTTAACTACAGGCTCGCCAGGTCTCATAACCTTGTAAATTCTAATAGCCGCCAAATCATTTTCATCTTCTATATCTTCTGTTTGTTTTAGCAACTTTAATGTTTCATAATCTTGTAAAAATGAATTTATAATAGCATCATCAACGCCACTTGCAAGATCGTTTGCTATCTCAATAGTCTCTTCTTCAGCTACTATTTTAGCAAGTTTATTTTCGTCCAACTGAGTAAGGGCATCATAAATAACTTCCCCACTCTCTTTGTCTATGATAGGATTTGCTAAATATCTATTTACTAAAACTTCTGCTGGATATTCTACCCATTTAAGCCCGTCTTCTATGAGTTTATCGGCTTTTTTCTTTGTTAGTCTCTTTCCAGCTTGATGTAGAATATTTCCATTTTCATCTTTTATATCATAATCAACTCTGCCCATAAAATCATCTGGATTAAATGGAGTTAAAAATTTATTATTTTTTATATATAATGTTTGTATAGGATAAAATAATTTAACTATATCTTGCTTTTTATATCCTAAGGCTCTGAATAAAATGGTTATAGGGACTTTTCTTCTTTTATTTATACGAACATATAAAACATCTTTCGTATCATATTCAAAATACAACCAACTACCACGATCAGGTATAATTTGAGCTGTATAAATCAGTTTATTTACTACAGTCGGACTCTCTTCTTCTTTAAAGATAACGCCAGGGCTTCTATGGAGTTGATTTACGACAACTCTCTCAACGCCGTTTATTATAAATGAAATCCTATCAGTCATAAGAGGAATTTCGCGTACAAAAATTTCTTGTTCTTTTATATCTTTTACGCCAATTTTTTCACCGGTTTTCTCGTCTCTATCGTGTACGATCAACCTAATTTTCATTTTTAAATTTACAGAGTAAGTAAGACCTCTTTCCATACACTCTCTTATGGTGTATCTAGGTTTGCTAATCTCACTACTAACATATTCTAATGTAAGTCTATTTTGCGGATCATGAATAGGAAATATTGATTTAAATACTTTTTCAATTCCACTTTCGTATTGTGAATTATCAAGATTTAAAAAATGATCAAAACTCTTTTTTTGTAATTGTAATAAATTTGGAACATCAATCTCTTTTGTAACATTAGAAAAATCAACTCTGAGACGATTTCCAGAATATAGGCTATTTAGCATTTGACTACCTCATGGAATAGTTTGAAAGAAATAAACCGCAAAATGCGGTATAAAGCAAATTTAGGGGCAAAATTTGCCCCTTCCAAAAATATAACTTATTTAAGTTCGACTTTAGCGCCAGCTTCTTCAAGCTCTTTTTTAGCTGCTTCAGCTTCGTCTTTGCTGATACCTTCTTTAAGAACTGAAGGAGTTCCCTCAACAGCATCTTTTGCCTCTTTAAGACCAAGACCTGTAAGAGCTCTAACAACTTTAATAACATTTATTTTCTTATCTCCAGAGTCAAGTAGAACAACGTTAAACTCAGTTTTTTCTTCAGCTGCTTCAGCCGCAGCGCCACCAGCAGCGCCAGCTACCATAACAGGAGCTGCACTTACACCAAATTTTTCTTCGAATTCTTTTACTAATTCACTTAGTTCTAATACTGAAAGATTAGAAATAAAATCTAAAACATCTTCTTTTGTTATTGCCATTTTAATTCTCCTAAATTTATTTTTAGCTTAAGATTAAGCTGTTTGTTCTTTTTTCTCTTTAAGGGCATTTAAGCCGATAGTAAAGTTTTGTATCGGTGCATTCCAAACTTGCAACAACATCGCGATAAGCTCATCACGAGACGGCATTTTAGAAAGAGCAACGACTTTGCTAACAGATGCAACTTCACCATCAATATGTGCAGTTTTTATCTTGAAAAGATCAGCATTTTTTTCTTCAAATTTAGCTACAACTTTAGTAACAGCTAACTGATCTTCGCCCCATACAAAAATATTTGTATCTTTAAGCTCCATACCAGATTTGCCACAATTGTTTAAAGCTATATTTGCAAGAGTGTTTTTGATAACTTGTACTTTAACGTTAAGTTCTTTAGCAGCTATTCTAAGTGCTTCAAGTTTTTTAACGCTAAGACCTTTATAATCACAAACAACAATAGCATCACTTGTCTTAAACTCAGCCTCAAGGCTTGAAATAATCCCAGCTTTTTCATTTCTAGTCACTTTTTTCTCCTTTCCGACCGGTGATCTCAAGCAGAGAGAGCCATATTGGCTCAATTAAGCTTTACGCCTCGGCTATCTCCAATCTAAGATTACATAAATTTTATTATTTTAAATCCATAAGCTCTTGAGTTTCAAGGCAAACTGACGGACTCATAGTTAATGAAAGTACAGCAGATTTTATATATCTACCTTTTGAAGTCGATGGTTTATGTTTATTTATAGCTTTTACAAATGTAGAAATATTATCGTTTAACTGTTCTTTGCTAAAACTTACTTTACCAAGTCCTGCGTGGATATTTCCTTGTTTATCAACACGGAAATTTACTTGTCCACCTTTAGCATTTTTAACTGCTTGCGCGACATCCATAGTAACTGTACCTGTTTTAGGGTTTGGCATAAGACCTTTTGGTCCAAGCAAACGACCGACTTTACCCACTAGACCCATTAAATTTGGAGTAGCGATAAGTACATCAAAGTTTATAATACCTTTTGATATATCATCTACAAAATCCTCAGCACCAACTATATCAGCACCAGCAGCTTTAGCTTCATCAGCCTTAGCATCTTTTGCTATAACAGCTACTCTTACTGTTTTACCAGTACCAGCAGGAAGGACTACAGAACCTCTAACCATTTGGTCAGCGTGTCTTGGATCAACATTAAGCTTTAAAGCTATTTCAACTGTTTCATCAAATTTAGCAGAAGCAAGTGTTTTTACTGTATCAACTGCCTCAGTTAAAGAATATATTTTATTAGAATCTACTTTTTTAAGTAATTCAGAAAATCTTTTCGTATTTTTTTTTGACATTAATTTCTCCGCATTTTTAAAGTGCTACCGCTAATAATTTAAAATCCAAGCGGTATTGGATTAATCAACTACTGTGATTCCCATTGAACGAGCTGAACCAGCTATGATTTTAGCAGCTTGCTCTTTATCTTTTGTATTCATATCAACAATTTTTTTATCAACTATCTCAAGAATTTGAGCTTTTGTTAATTTGCCTACTTTATTTTTTAACGGATTATCCGCACCTTTAGTTATACCAGCAGCTTTTTTTATCAAGTCAGTAGCAGGTGGTTGTTTTGTAATAAATGTAAAACTTTTATCAGCATAAACAGTAATAACAACTGGAATATTATATCCAGCCATATCTTTTGTTCTTTCATTAAATGCTTTACAAAATTCCATAATATTTACACCTTGTTGTCCAAGGGCTGGACCAACTGGTGGACTTGGATTTGCTTTTGTTGCCGCAATTTGTAATTTGATTTCGCCTACAACTTTTTTAGCCATAAACTTCTCCTTAACTTATACTATCTTTTCAACTTGTGAATATAAAATCTCAACTGGTGTACTTCTACCAAATATAGAAACATTCAATCGAAGTTTACCGTGAACCATATCATACTCTTCTACCGTTCCGTTAAAATTAGCGAACGGACCTTCAGTAACACGAACAATCTCACCTGTTTCAAATGAAATCTTAGGTTTAGGAGCTGCTCTTTTATTGACCTTTTCTAATATAAGATCAATATCTTTATCGCTTAATGGGCTAGGTTTTTTTGACTCACCTATAAAGCGACTAACTTTTGGAAGAGACTGGATCTTGTGCCAAAGAGCCGTATCTAAGTCTAAATGAGCAAAAGCATAACCGGGATATAAACTTCTTTCGTTTATCTTTTGCTTTCCATTTTTGATTTCAATCACGTCTTCAGTAGGAACTATAACTTCAAGAAGCTGTTCTTCTATGCCATGATCTTTAACTAAAGTTTCTATAGCTCTCTTAACACTCATTTCGCTACCTGCATAGGTTTGGATAGCATACCATTTATGTGCCATCAGTTTTCCTTATACAAGTTTAGAAACAGTAAATGACATGATCAAATCAACCAAAGCTAAAAATAGAGAAACAATCGCTACAACAGCAAATACTGTTATAAAAGCATTTCTTATTTGCTCTTTGGTAGGAAAAATAACTTTGCCAATTTCTGCTCTTGATAATTTAAAATAACTTATAAATTTTTCCATATCTAACCTTTTTTGGCAGGGCAGGAGGGATTCGAACCCCCAACCATCGGATTTGGAATCCGGCGCTCTACCGTTGGAGCTACTGCCCTTTAATGGCATACAGAAAGTTATGCCTTATTTAAGCTTAACTTCTTTATGCTCTGTATGTTTTTTTAATCTTGGGCAATATTTTTTAAGCTCCAACTTTTCAGTTGTTTTTTTACTGTTTTTAGTAGTTGTGTAGTTCATATCACCACATTCAACACACTTTAAACCGATCTTAATTCTATTTGCACTTGCCATTATTTATTTCCTTATTTGGTTTAGTGCGGACTAGCCGCACTAAAAAATTAAGCTATTATCTTAGAAACAACACCTGAACCAACAGTTCTACCACCCTCACGGATAGCAAATCTTGTACCTTCTTCAAGTGCAACTGGGTTGATCAATTCAACAGTGATTTTTAAGTTATCACCAGGCATAACCATCTCAGTACCTTCTGGAAGAGTGATTGATCCAGTAACGTCTGTTGTTCTTACATAGAATTGTGGTCTATAGTTATTAAAGAATGGAGTATGTCTACCACCCTCTTCTTTAGTTAAGATATAAACTTCTCCCTCAAATTTAGTGTGAGGAGTGATTGATTTTGGTTTACAAAGAACCATACCTCTTTCAACGTCTTCTTTCTTTGTACCACGTAATAGAACACCAACGTTATCACCAGCCTCGCCTTGATCCATTTCTTTTCTAAACATCTCAACACCAGTAACTGTTGTAGTTTGTGTATCTCTAATACCTACAATCTCGATAGTATCGCCAACTTTAACGATACCTTTTTCAATTCTACCAGTAACAACTGTACCACGACCAGAAATTGAGAATACGTCTTCGATCGGCATCAAGAAATCTTTATCTGTAGCACGAACTGGAGTTGGTATATAGCTATCAACAGCAGCCATAAGATCCATGATCTTAGCTGACCATTCGCCATCTTTACCAGCTTTTGCTTCTTCAAGTGCTTGAAGAGCAGAACCGCTAACGATCGGAGTATCATCACCTGGGAAATCATATTCGTTTAATAACTCTCTGATTTCCATTTCAACTAGCTCTAAAAGTTCAGCATCATCAACCATATCAGCTTTGTTCATGAAAACAACTATATATGGAACACCAACTTGGCGAGATAGCAAGATATGCTCTCTAGTTTGTGGCATCGGACCATCAGCTGCAGAAACAACTAGTATAGCACCATCCATTTGAGCAGCACCGGTAATCATGTTTTTAACATAGTCGGCGTGTCCTGGGCAGTCAACGTGAGCATAGTGACGATTTTCTGTCTCATACTCAATGTGAGAAGTAGCAATTGTGATACCTCTCTCTTTTTCTTCTGGAGCGTTATCGATATTATCATAATCTTTAAGCTCAGCAAGACCTTTTCTTGAAAGAACAGCAGAAATAGCAGCTGTTAGAGTTGTTTTACCATGATCAACGTGACCAATAGTACCGATGTTTACGTGTGGCTTATTACGTGAAAATTTTTCTTTAGCCATTGTATCCTCCGTTATAAATTTTAACTTTTAACAAAATTTAAAGTTTGTATATTATGTATCTTTCTTATTTGATCATTATGGAGCTCATAGCGGGACTTGAACCCGCGACCTCTTCCTTACCAAGGAAGTGCTCTACCTCTGAGCCATATGAGCGTTTCTAGAAATAAGAAACATCGCGTGGCAAAGCAGAGTTTTACAAAAATAATACAAACACCAATAATCAACTAGAATAAACTGTATAATTTAAGAAATAGTAAATTAGAATACAGCTCCCAGTCGACATCCAAAATGGAGCGGGAAACGGGACTCGAACCCGCGACCCTCAGCTTGGAAGGCTGATGCTCTAGCCAACTGAGCTACTCCCGCAATAGCAATGGTGGTGAGACGTGGATTCGAACCACGGAAGACAAAGTCAGCAGATTTACAGTCTGCCCTCGTTGGCCGCTTGAGTATCTCACCTTAATAAAAATTGTTGATTGCTATAAAATATCTGGTCAAACACTGTTAAAATAAATGGAGCTGGTGAACGGAGTCGAACCGCCGACCTACTGCTTACAAGGCAGTTGCTCTACCAACTGAGCTACACCAGCACCCTTAACTTGTGAGCTGGAATTATATCTTATTTTTTAGGTTATGTCAAGAGATATTTTGTAAAAAATAAATTTAGTTTTAGCATATTTCATCAAAAGATCTAAACTATGCATAAACGCAATAAATTTAAATAAAAATAATTTAATTTTTTATAAAAGAAATTTTGAAAAAATATATGAATAATATGGAAGTTGAAATTTTAGTGGCGGACAGAGAGGGATTTGAACCCTCGAAGCCCGATTAAGACTTGCACCCTTAGCAGGGGTGTGGTTTCAGCCGCTCACCCATCTGTCCTTAAAAGTGAATTGAGATTATACTCTTTTGCCACTTAAATTATACTTAAATTTACGCAATTTATACATACTGCGATTATCGAGATTTAAAGTAAATTTATATCAGATATTTTAGTTAATATTTTTTGAGTGATTTCTCTAGGATCATTTGCTTCATATATAGGTCGTCCTACTACTATAAAATCAGATAAACTCTCTTTTGCCATATCTAAATTCGCGACTCTTTTTTGATCGTTAATAGCTTCTCCAAAAGGTCTTATACCAGGAGTTAAAGTCAAAAATTCCCTAGACGTAGCGTCTTTAATGAGCAGACTTTCATAGACCGAGCATACCATACCATCAAGCCCACATTCATAAGCGATCTTTGAGAAATTAACAACGCTATCTTTTATATTTGCACTATATATCTGCTTAAAAACGGCTTCATCAAAGCTAGTTAGTGCGGACACGGCTAAAACTATGGGTCTGTACTCAAGCTTAGCCAAACGGTCCATAACTGTATCCATAGCTATTTTACCGGCACTTGCGTGTAAATTTATCATATCAACGCCTATTTTTGATATCACTTCACAAGCATCGGCCATAGTATTTGGTATATCATAAATTTTAAGATCTAAAAATATCTTAAAATCACCAGTTTTTTTTATATCTTCTATAAATTTAGCACCATCTCTTAGATAGCTTCTAAGCCCGACTTTTAGCCAAACATCAAGCCCTTTTAGCTCATTTATTAGCTTTATACATTCATCATAACTAGCAAGATCAAGGGCAACGCAAAGTTTCATCATTTCACCTTGCTTATAGCATCTAAAACGCCGTTTATAAACCTGGTAGATGAGTCAGATCCTAGCTCATTTCCGAGCATGACTGCTTCATTGATGATGATAGCATCATCCGTGTTAGTAAATTTGATCTCATACGCACCAAGCCTTAGTATAGCTCGCTCTACGCTCCCTATCTCACCCAGCTTCCATTTTCCAAGATGGATATTTAGAGCTTCATCTATCAAGTCTAAGTTTTGTAAAACACCATTATAAAGCTCTAAAGTAAAATTCTTTTGATCGTTCCTTATTTTTTTTTCTTCTAAAAATTCTTCGGCAAACTCGTCCATCTCGCTGCCCATCTCATTTGCATAAAGTAAGCTCACGACGCTCTGTCTTACTTGATGTCTAGTTGCCATATGAAGCCTTTATATTTTTATATAAATTTAGTAGTTCAACTACTCCAGTCATCGCTTCAAAGCCTTTATTTCCAGCTTTGCTACCTGCTCTTTGAATTGCTTGTTCGATGTTATCTACAGTTAAAACACCAAAAGTTACTGGTTTACCATACTTTAAAGTTACACTTGCTATACCTTTTGTAGTTTCAGCACTTACGTAGTCAAAATGTGGCGTACTTCCTCTTATCACAGCTCCAACACAGCAAACCGCGTCCCATTTTCCGCTACTTAAAACTTTTTCTAACGCCATAGGTATCTCAAATGCACCAGGAACCAAGATAAGATCTAAGTTTTCTTCTTTTCCGCCGTGTCTTAAAAAGGCGTCTTTTGCACCTTCTACTAGCCTATCTGTGATTATGTGGTTAAATCTTGCATTTATGATAGCGACTTTTTCGTTGCCTTTTAAACTCAAATTTCCTTCTATTATATTCATTTTTTTCTCCTTATATTATCTTTAACATTATAACACTAAAAATTATCAAAAATAGATAAAATAGCTTTTTCAAACCTAACTTTTCTTTATTTATCAAAACACCAACCCCAACAGCGCCTATAGCTCCTATACCCGTCCAAATAGCGTAGCTCACAGACATTGCTAAGCTTTGCATAGCAAACCTAAGCAGACTAAGAGAGCAGGTAAAAGTAATGACTATAAATAAGAAATTTATTATTTTTTTGATACCGCTAGAATGCCCATATTTATTTAAAAAAACAACACCTAAAACTTCAAATCCGCCGGCTAAAATAAGAGCTAAAAAATGTATCAATTTTTTACACCTTTGATCCCTAAAACTCCGACTAAAAGTGTAGCTATGAAAAATAGCCTTAAATAATCAACGCTATTTCTATTAAAATAATCAGTCAAAATTTCAGCACTTACTATAAATAAAGTTCCAAAACCTATAAATAAAGTATAAGCAACACTTGCCAAAAGATACTTAAACGCACTCATAAATGAGAAAAAACTCACACAGATAAAGCAGATAGTTATAAGATACTCCAAATTTGAATCCGCATGTTTTAGCCCATAAGCCCATCCACATTCAAAAATCGCACCTAATAAAACAAAAAATAGACCTTTGTTCATTAAGACACAATTTCCCTGATACGTTTTATCTCTTCTATGTTTTTTTCTAACGCTTCAAGAGTAAGCATATTGGCTCCATCGCAAAGCGCTTCACAAGGATTTATGTGAGTTTCATAGAAAAATCCCTCTACCCCAACAGCTGCCGCAGCTCTTGCTAAGTACGGCACAAATCTACTATCTCCTCCGCTAGTAGCGCCATTTGCACTAGGCATTTGTACGCTATGAGTTGCATCAAAAATCACAGGAGCGAATTCTTTCATAACGACTAAACTTCTCATATCTACGACCAAATTTCCATAGCCAAACGTACTTCCTCTCTCACAAAGATATACTCCGTTTTGCTTTGCGATATCATGACCAAACCCACTGACTCCCCTTGTCTCAAGCACTTTTTTAACGCTATGTTTCATAGCATCTGGAGCTAAAAATTGACCTTTTTTGATATTTACCATAGCTTTTGTCTTTGCAGCGGCTACTAAAAGATCTGTTTGGCGACACAAAAAAGCTGGAATTTGCAAAGCATCTGCGACCTCAGCAGTTGGCGCTGCTTGATAGCTTTCGTGGATATCTGTTAAAATCTTAAATCCAAATTCCTTTTTAACCTCACCAAGTATCTTTAGCCCTTCTTCAAGCCCAGGTCCTCTAAAACTACTTATGCTAGTACGATTTGCCTTATCAAAACTAGATTTAAAATAAAAATCTATCCAGCCCATTTCATTAAATTTAGCCAACTTTTGAGCAACTTTAAAAACCAAATCCCTACTTTCGATGACACAAGGTCCTGCTATTAAAACCATATTTATTCCTAAATTTTACGCACTAATTTTTGCACGATTGTAGCTAAAAAGCACTAAATATTTGCTTACTCATTTTTCTGAGGCTATCAAAATTCCGCTTATGATGATCAGGCTTATACCACATAGTGCAGCCATATTTGGAAGCGAATCTCCAAGCATCAACCCAAAAAGTAAGCTAAATAAAACATCACTATAACTCACCGCTGCGACTACTCCAGCTTTTTTACTAGCTGCGTATGCTTTTGTTAGATAAATTTGAAACCACGCCCCGCAAATTCCCATAAATAAAATATAAATTAATCCAGTAAAATTCGGTATAATAAATTTAGCAAATATAAAATCCAAATTTTTAAACTCAAAAAACTCACCTAAAACCATACATAAAAGTGGTATAAGTGTTCCGAAGGTCATAAATGAAAGCACGATTATTCTAGTGTCATAAAACTTTCTAAGTTCCCTTATACTGGTATATGCAAGCGCCGCTCCAATGCCACTGAGCAATCCAACAAGATCATTTTTAGTCAAACCTAAATTTGGTTGAACTATAAAAATAATACCAAAAAAACCTATAAATATCGCTATCCAGCCTTTAAAGCTTAACTTTTCTTTAAATATCACTAAGGCAATAAGAGCCGTAAATATCGGAGCTGTTTTTTGGAACGTAAAAGCCGTCGCCAAATTTATCTGAGCTACGTTGTAAAAAAAAGCAAGTAATCCAAGCGTACCGATAATACCGCGAAAGATTAGCACAAAAGGTCTTCCGCCTTTTTGATGAAGCGGCTTTTTACTAAGCGCAAAAAGTATCAGAACAAAACCGATGATATTTCTAAAAAATACAACTTCGATAGAGCTCATATCACTGCTCAAAAGTTTAGCAAATGCTCCAGTTGCTGCAAATAGCACTGAAGCGATAAGCATATAATAGATCCCCAAATGCCGCATTAAAAATTGCCTATACACATAATCTCCACTTAAATAATTTTAAATTTAGTTTAAATTTAATTTTTAATTTTAACACGACAAGCCATAATATTTTATAAATTTAGCTATTTTTGGATATAATTGACCGTTTTTAAAGGAAATATATGAAGAAAGTTATACTAATCGGCAGACCGAATGTCGGAAAAAGTTCACTATTTAATCGTTTAGCTAAACAAAGAATAGCCATAACAAGCGACATTAGCGGTACGACAAGAGATACGAATAAGACTGAAATTTTTATTGATGATAAAAGTTGCATTTTGATAGACAGCGGCGGACTTGATGATAGTAACGAGATATTTAAAAATGTAAAGATCAAAACACTTAGCGAAGCGGCAAACGCCGATATCATCGTATTTATGGTAGATGGTAAAATGCTACCTGATGAGCAAGATAAAAAGATATTTTACGAGCTTTTAAATTTAAAAAAACCGACCGCGCTCGTCGTAAATAAAGTCGATAGCAAAAAAGACGAAGAGAGAAGCTGGGAATTTAACGAGTTTGGTTCAAAAGAAGTATTTGGCCTATCTGTAAGCCACAACATAGGCACAGACGAGCTTTGCTCATGGATATACAAGCTTTTGCCAGAAACAACTATAAAAGCAGATATGAGCGATGATTTTGACGAATTTTTAGAAGGCTTTGACGAAAAAGGTGAGATAGATATAGAAAAACCGAGTGTTGATTATGAAACAAAAAACATAAAAGTAGGAATAATCGGCAGAGTAAATGTCGGTAAATCAAGCCTTCTAAACGCTCTTGTAAAAGAAGATCGTTCAGTCGTAAGTAAGATTGCTGGAACCACGATAGATCCAGTCAATGAAAGCTATGTCTATGAAGATAGAGTTTTTGAGTTTGTAGATACAGCAGGCATTAGAAAACGCGGAAAAATAGAAGGTATAGAAAGATTTGCACTAAATAGAACAGAAAAAATCTTAGAAGAATCAGACATAGCATTACTAGTTCTTGACGCAAGTGAGCCACTTACAGAACTAGATGAGAGGATAGCAGGACTGGGAGCTAAGTTTGAGCTAGGACTTATCATAGTTTTAAACAAATGGGACAAAGAGCACGGTGATTTTGATAAAGTCGTTTTTGAGCTAAGAGATAAATTTAAATTCCTAGCTTACGCTCCTATCATTAGCGTTAGCGCACTTGGCGGAAAAAGAGTTCATAAACTATATCCACTCATTCTTGAAGTTTATAAAAACTATACTCAAAAAATCAAAACTTCAAGGCTAAATGAAGTCATCGAAGAAGCAGTTCGTACTCATCCAGTACCACGTGATCACGGTAAAATAGTTAAAATCTACTACGGCGCTCAGTTTGGATTTGCTCCTCCAAAGATCGCTTTAGTGATGAATAAACCAAGATCTCTCCATTTTAGTTACAAAAGATATCTTTTAAATAAACTAAGAGAAAATTTCGAATTAAACGGAACTCCGGTGATTTTAATACCTAAAAATCGTAGCCAAAAAGAGAGCGCAGAAAATGAAAATAGATAAGAATATAGTTTTGATAGGATTTATGGGAGTCGGAAAAGGCACTATAGCAAGGGCTTTAAGCAAAAAAATAGGAGTTTTTGCTATAGACGGTGATGATATGATAGAAAGCTATGCAAATAAAAAAATAAAAAAAATTTTTGAAGATGATGGTGAAGAAGCATTTAGAAAGATAGAAAAAGATTTAGCTAAATTCTTAGAAAACGAAGTCAAGGGAGCCATCATATCTACTGGCGGCGGTTTTTACAAAGTAAAAAATTTAAATAAAATAGGAACCGTTATATACTTAAAATCAAGCTTTGATAAGATAATAGATAGATTACAAAACTCAAGCAATAGTGAGAAAAAATTTGCTAAACGACCGCTTTTATCAAATTTACAAAAGGCAAAAGAGCTTCATGGACTTAGAGATAAAGAATATGAAAAAAAGGCAAATTTTGTGATAAACGTAGAAGATAAATCTGCAGATAAAATCGCGAAAGAAATCATCAAAATATTAAATTTAAAGAGATAAAAGGATAACAGTTGAGAACTTTAACAGGACTTCAACCTTCAGGAAAGCTACATTTAGGAAATTATTTTGCCAGCATAAAACCTATGGTCGATACTCAAAACTTGGGCAATGACGATATGTTTATGTTTATCGCGAACTATCACGCTATGACTTCAGTAAATGAAGCAAAAAAGCTAAAAGACAGCACTTTTGAAGCTGCGTGTGCATTTTTAGCACTTGGCATAGATCCGAACAAATCAACATTTTGGGTTCAAAGCGACGTCAAAGACGTGCTTGAGCTTTACTGGATACTAAGCCAGCTAACTCCTATGGGTCTAGTCGAGCGTGCTCATGCCTATAAAGACAAAGTCGCAAAAGGATTTGAAGCTCATCACGGACTTTTTAGCTATCCTGTTTTGATGGCCGCAGACATCTTACTTTTTAACTCAAACATAGTTCCAGTAGGAAAAGATCAAATTCAACACGTCGAGATAGCACGTGATTTGGCTATCAAATTTAACAATGCACACGGAGATATATTTACTCTTCCTGAAGCTGGAGTCCAGCAAAATGTAGCTACTGTTCCAGGTATTGACGGAGCTAAAATGAGTAAAAGCTATGGAAATACGATAGATATTTTCAGCGATGCAAAAACTCTAAAAAAACAGTGTAGCTCTATAGTGACAGACTCAACCCCATTAGAAGCTCCAAAACAGTGGAAAAACTGCAATATTTTTAACATAGCAAAACTATTTTTAAATTCCAAAGAGCAAGAAGAACTTGCGGCTAGATACGAAAAAGGCGGTGAGGGTTACGGGCATTTTAAAATGTATCTAAATGAGCTTGTTTGGAACTATTTTGCTGAGGCTAGAGAAAAATTTGAATACTACATAAATCATAAAGATGAAGTTTATGATATTCTTGATACTGGAGCAAAAAAAGCTAAAAACGTAGCGTCCCAGACGATGCAAAAAGTAAGAGACGCCGTGGGAATTTATAGATAAAGGAAAATTATGATAAATTTAAAACTGATAGAGACGAATTTCGATGAATTTAACGCTAAATTAAAAGCGAAAAAAGTTGATGAGGGCGTTTTAAAAAATTTACTTGATACATACAATGAACTAAAAATCAAAAAACAAGAGCTAGAAAATCTTCAAGCCGTGCAAAACGCAAAATCAAAAGAAGTAGGCATACTAACTAGAAGCGGCACGGACACAACGCTACTAAAAACTGAGCTTGAAGAAAACAAGAGACTTATGCAGACCGCTTCAAATTTAGTAAGCGAGCTTGAAACTAAGCTAGACATGGTGGCTAGTAGAGTACCTAACGTGATAGATGATGACGTACCACTAGGAAAAGACGAAGACGATAACGTCTGCATAAAAACCGTGCTTGAGCCTAGAGAGTTCAGTTTTACCCCAAAAGAGCATTTTGAGCTTGGAGAAAATCTCGGCTGGTTGGATTTCGCAACAGGAGCAAAGCTCTCAGGCAGTCGCTTTACCGTGCTTAGAAGCGATGGAGCTAGACTTAGTAGAGCTTTAGTAAATTTTATGATAGATTTCAATACTGCTAGAGGTTTTGAGCTAGTAAATGTACCATTTTTGGTAAGTTCAAACACGCTTTATGGCACAGGACAATTACCTAAATTTGAAGAAGATCTGTATAAGATAAGAGATGAAGATCTATACCTTATCCCTACAAGTGAAGTTCCAGTCACGAACATCTATAACAATGAGATAATTCCAGCTGAAAATTTACCTATAAAAATGACTTGTTACTCAGCGTGTTTTAGACAAGAAGCAGGAAGCGCTGGACGAGATACTAGAGGAATGATACGTCAGCATCAGTTTGAAAAAGTAGAACTTGTAAGCATAAGCAAACCAGAAGATAGTGCGAAAATACTTGATGAAATGGTAAGCTGCGCTTCTGATATGTTAAAAGAGCTGGGGCTTCCTCATCGTCATATGATGCTTTGTAGCGGCGATCTTGGATTTGGCGCGGCAAAAACTATAGATCTTGAAGTTTGGCTTCCAGGACAAGGAAAATACAGAGAGATAAGCTCTATCTCAAATACCAGAGATTTTCAAGCCAGACGAGCGAAAATCAGATACAAAGACGGTAAAAAAAATGCTTTAGTTCATACTCTAAATGGATCAAGTTTAGCAGTCGGTAGAACTCTTATAGCGATTATGGAAAATTACCAAAACAGCGACGGCTCTATAAATATCCCAGAAGTTCTTAAAAAATATATGTAAGGATAAGCTTTGGCAGATGAGCAAAAAGAAGAAGTAGTTATCTTAGAAAAAGATGACGAAAACAGCATCGTTCCACTCGAGGAACTTGAAACAAAAGAAGAACCGGTAGTTGAACAGAAGGTTCAAAATAAAAAAAATAATTTTTTGATGTTTGGGCTAATTGGCGGCGGAGCGTTCATTCTTTTTCTTATCTTGATCTTGGTTTTATTGTTTAAAAATAACGGATCAAGTGATAAAACGCCAAAATTAGAACCTCCAAAAACCGTCAAGCAAATAGAGATAAAAACATTTAGCCCATCAAAAATCGACGATATGCTAAAAAAGGCAAATAAACTATACGAAAGCGGAAATAAATTTGAAGCGCTTAAAATTTATGAAAACGTAGCTATTTACAACGAAGCCTTATCGAACTATAACCTTGGTGTTTCGCAAATGAATCAATATAAATTTAAAGACGCTTTAGAATCGTTCAAAAAAGCTATAACAAATCAAGAAAATACATCAGTAAGCGCACTAAATGCAGCTGTTTGTGCATTAGAATTAAACGAAATTCAGCTTTTTAAATATTATATAGATATAGCAAATGCATTTTTAGCAGGCGAGTCGGACTCCAGCCTTTATGCTTATTATAATGCTATCATAAACTACTACAAAGGCTACTATATCGAAGCTCTAAACATACTTGAGAACGCGCCTACAAACAAATATTATGAAAATCAAAAAAACTACCTAAGAGCAAAAATACTCAGCTACTTATATCTTGATAGTGATTCTATAAAAGCGCTAAATAAAGTAGATTCATATGACGTAAATTTGCCCCTTGGACTTTTAGAGGCTAGGAGTGGTAATTACGAAATCGCTAAAAAGTACTTAAACAAAGCCTTGGTAGATGAAAAAAATGCGAATTTAACGAAACTTGCTATAGCACTTATAAATTTAAAAACTGGGGAATTTGCGCAAGCAGGAATGGCTCTAAAGGATATAAATGAAAAAAACGAAACTTTTGCATCATCAAAATACCCTATAAAAGCTGCGTTAAATCCGGAACTTTTCGACTTAAATATCGCTCAAAACAGTTTTGATCTAGAAACATTTTTTAGTATAAATAATATTTATGAAATGCTATTTTACTTTGCACCATACAAAGTTTTTGATGCTAAACAAACTATGGATTACATAAGAAAAGGTGGCATAAGTCTGTTTTTAGATGAAAATAACGAAGCCGATGAGTATCTAAAAGCAAGCAGAACTCTATCTAAAGCAAATTTAAATCTTTCAAAAGCTATAGCAGTAGCGCTGGATTACAACTTAAGAGAAGCAAATTCACAGCTTTTGAATATCACGAAGTTATATACAAACCACTCTATACTTCACTATAATCTAGCTCTTACTTACGCACAACTTGGAAATTTCTCAGAAAGCTACAAACACTTTATCACGAGCTATCACTTAGATCCAAAAAATCATCTAAGCGGAGTTTTTGCTATCGTAACTTCTACTATGATAAATAAAGAAAATAAAAAACTTATAGCAGAAGTCATAGAAAATTTAGACCAAGACGGCGCTGTCGAAGATAGAGATATGTACCACGCTATCATCCAACTGACGCTAGGAAATAAAGGTGCTTTGCTAAACTGGTTAGAAAACGATAAAAGTAAAAATGTGCTAAATATAGCTTTTGGTAGCATTGCTAGGTATTTGATAGGAAAAAATGATACGAGCGATAAAAAAACGGAGCAATTAAAAACTATGCTACCAAATGACATTTTGGTAAATATTCTTAATTTTACATCTAAATTTGATAAAAACAATATCAAAGAATACGCAAAAGATATCCAGTATAACTTTTTTAATAACAAACTGAACAAAGAGTCGCTTTATGGCGGTGCCAACATAATCCGTGTAAGCTTTACGAAGCTTTTACAAATTTCTGGACTATTGAATGTGCAAAGAGATCGTATAAAAAAAGATCTAGAACTTACGAACGATAATCATCAAAATATTATGCAGACATTAGCATATTTAGATCTTTTTACAAACAATTATGAAGAAGCTTATACGATCTATAATGATCTTATCGATAACTATAATATGCGAGATTCAAATTCCTTATTTCTAGCAAGTGTAGCTAGTATAGGTGCAAATCACCCAGAAAGTGCTATAGGCTATCTAAGACTTTCAAAGATCATAGACCCTACTTCAAAAGAGAGTATATTTGCACTAGGTCTTTTGTATCAAGAAGTAGGAAATATAGATGCCGCTATCACTCAATACATAAGTTTGGGTGATAGCGATTTTAAAAGTGAATTTTTTACGTTCAATTTAGTAGATTGATCATCTATTTTTCATAGATAGATAGCTATTTAAGGCGCTTACATAAGCTTTGGCGCTAGCCATCATAGTATCGATATCAAGTCCATGACCGATCGTAGCGTTATTTGAGTCTTCAAATACAACTTTTACAGTTATTTTTGCAAGCGCGTCTTTACCTTGAGAAACCGCATTTACTTTGTAGTCTTTTAGCTCGCCATTGATATTGCTTATCCTATCAATCACTTTAAATATCGCATCAGCAGTTCCATTTCCAAGAGCTGCGTCACTTATGATTTCATCATTAAATTTAATACTAACTGCAGCACTAGCGTGACCTTTATTGCAAGAGCTTGTACTTAGCTTTTCTACCTCGTAAATTTGTGGTATTTTTATGATCTCGTTGCTAACAAGCGCCCTTATATCATCATCAAATATATCTTTTTTCTTATCGCATAGATCTTTGAATTTGATAAAAGCTTCATTTAATTCACTATCATCAAGATCAAAACCTAAATTTATAAGTTTATCTTTAAATGCGTGTCGTCCACTATGTTTACCCAAAACCAAACTATTTTTCTCAGCTCCGATATCTTCTGCTCTTATGATCTCGTAAGTAGAGGCACATTTTAAAACTCCGTCTTGATGGATCCCGCTCTCATGCGCAAATGCATTTTTACCTACGATCGCTTTATTTGGTTGCGGCTCGATACCAGTTATGCTAGCGACCAATCTACTAGTAGCATAGATCTCTTTTGCTACAATATCTGTGTAAAGAGGTGCAAACTCGTCATTTCTAGTTTTTAAAGTCATAACTATCTCTTCAAGGGCAGCATTTCCAGCTCTTTCTCCAAGTCCGTTTATAGTACATTCAACCTGTCTTGCTCCAGCTTTTATACTAGCTAAAGTATTTGCTACTGCAAGCCCCAAATCATTATGATTATGCACGGATATAATGGCTTTATCACCTATAAATTTAACCATTTCTTCTATCATTTTAGCTATCTCATAAGGCATTCTAAAGCCTACTGTATCTGGTAAATTTAATGTTGTTGCTCCGGCTTCTACGACTGCTGCGCAAATTTCTTTTAAAAACACTATATCGCTTCTTCCAGCGTCTTCACAGCTAAACTCAACGTCATCTACAAAAGTTTTTGCGTATTTTACTGACTCAACGGCTCTTTTAATAACTTCTTCAGGAGCCATTTTTAGCTTATGTTCCATATGGATAGAACTTGTAGCTATAAAAGTGTGGATACGCCTATTTTTTGCCGGCGCTATAGCGTCTGCAGCCGCTTTGATATCTTTTTCCAAAGCTCTTGCAAGACTAGCTATACGAATATTATTTATCTGTTTTGCGATCTGATTTATAGCATCAAAATCGCCTGCACTAGCAGCAGCAAAACCAGCTTCCATAACATCTACACCTAAGCGCTCAAGCTGCAATGCTATTTGGATCTTTTCTTCCGTATTCATAGAAGCACCTGGGCTTTGCTCGCCATCTCTTAAAGTAGTATCAAATACTATTATTTTATTTTTATCCATTTTATTTATCCTAATTTTTGTAAATTTAGCTGTAGCTAAACGTATAAAGATCTGAAATCACCTAATTTATTTTGTATGTTTGAGTATAAAAAGATTATTTTTGCAGCAGATTAAGGAGAGAGAGTTTATAGATGAATATATAGATTTTACGTGTTGCCGTCATTTGTTCTCCTTATTTGTCAATTTAATATTTTTAGCGAAAAACCTCGCCCAAATAGAGCGTATTATACCATAAATTGTATAAATAGTCATAAGAGTTGTCGCGCTTTCTAACGGATATAGATAAAGAAGCGAAAATAAAATCACAAGAACCGCAAGCGCTTTTATATAATTTGCTCTTTTAAAATCTACTTTTTTAAAGCTAGGATAACGTACGTTTGAGACCATAAGTATAGAAAGCCCACCCATTATTATCACAAAAATCCATTCAAAACCATGCATAAACTCATAGTTAGTGTATATACCAACCCAAAATGCACTAACGATAGCTGCACTTGGTATAGGAAGTCCTATAAATACGTTTGGCTCATAAGTTCCAGTCATCACGTTAAATCTAGCCAAACGTATAGCGCCAAATACGACAAATACTGCCGCTAAAAGAGATCCAAAACGTCCAAATAGATGTCCTACGCTAAAGTAAAATAGCATAGCTGGAGCCACACCAAAAGCCACCAAATCTGCCAAACTATCAAACTCTACACCAAATTTAGAAGTAGTTTTTGTAAGCCTAGCTACGCGTCCATCAAGACCATCTAAGATAAGAGATAAAACTATATAAATTATAGCTTTACCGTATTCACCTTTTACGGAAGCCAAAACACTTATAATACCTAAAAATGCGCTAGCGGCTGTAAATAAATTCGGCAAAATATAAATAAGTTTTGGCTTATTTTCCATTATCTTCTCCTAAAAAACCTATCAAATCGCAAGCCTTGATTTTGTCTCCAGTAGATATTTTTAAAGTCGTATCTACTGGCAACAATACACTAACTTTTCCATCCACTATAAAGCCGATCCTAGCTCCTGCTTTTAGCTCTTTTGCATTTTTATAATGGATCTTTCTACTTATAACGCCTGAGCATATTTTTATAACTATTTTTTTATTTATAAAACTACATATATAAGCAACTCTGTTACTAAGTAAATTTTTTGCATCACTGCTACTAAATAAATTTAGTCCATTTTTCTTTTTGATCTCATCTATTTTCAAATTTGCCACAGATCTTAAAACGCCACAATCACATAAATGATTTCTTATAGACACTTCTAAATACTCATCTCCGGCATAGATAGTTCTTTTTATAGATATGATCTTACCATCAACTGGTGAAAATATCGCTTTATCATCGCTGACTTCAACCATGCGCTCTGGATTTCTATATATAAATATAGAAGCCAAAAAAAGCAAGCCAAAAAAATATTCATAAATTTCAAATAAGAGCGATAAAAGAAATAACGCCCCAAATATAGATATAGAAAGATACCCATACCTGTTTATCACTCTTAAATTATCCATTTTTATTCCTTCTCTTTTGCTTCTTGAATGTCGATATTAGCATCTTCGTTATTTACAAGACGAGTCGGTATGTTGTTTTCTAACTCATAATCCTTGATTATCTCTCTTACTTTGCTACCTTCTATAGTCTCTTCTTCATATAAAGCTTCAACCATTTTTTCTATAGCTCCTTTATAAAGCTCTAGCGTCGCTACAACTGCTTTAAATCTTTCTTCTAAAAATCCCTTTACATACTCATCTAGTTTATGAGCCATATCATCACTATAATCTTTTAAAGTTTGTCCACCGTTTAAAAATACGTTTCTTTGTTTTTCAAGTACCATAAGTCCTGCAACATCAGTCATTCCATACATAGAAACCATGGCTTTTATGATATCCGTTGCCCTCTCAAGATCATTGCTGGCTCCTGTACTTATCTCTTTTATGAATACATGCTCTGCTGCGCGTCCCCCTAAAAGAACATCTACTTTTGCAATAAGCTCATGTTTTTGCATCAAGAATTTATTTTCTTCAGGAGCATTTAAAGTATATCCAAGAGCAGCTATTCCTCTTGGGATAACTGAAACCTTAGTAACTTTATCCGCGCCTTTCGTAGTTTCAGCGATAAGAGCGTGTCCGCACTCGTGATAAGTGACTATCTTTTTCTCTTTTGGATTTATACGGCGAGATTTTTTCTCAAGTCCCGCGATAGCTCTTTCTACGGCCTCTACTAAATCTTGTTGTTCAATAAATTTTTTACTAGCACGTCCTGCCAAAAGTGCTGCTTCATTTATAATATTTGCGAGATCTGCCCCAGCAAGTCCTGCAGTCAAACGACCTATGTCATCCATATTTACGTTTTTTGCGAGTTTAACTTCTTTGCTATGGACTTTTAATATATCAACACGACCTTTAAAATCAGGCTTATCAACCAAAACTTGTCTATCAAAACGACCTGGACGAAGAAGAGCAGCGTCTAAAACCTCAGGCCTATTTGTCGCAGCAAGGACGATAACAGGACTCTTGTCGCTATCAAATCCATCCATTTCGGCTAATAGTTGATTTAATGTTTGCTCTCTTTCATCGTTACCGCCCATCATAGCACCAGCTGCCCTGCTTTTTCCTATAGCGTCTATCTCATCTATAAATACTATAGCAGGAGCTTCTTTTTTAGCATTTTCAAAAAGATCTCTAACTCTACTAGCTCCAACTCCTACAAACATCTCTATAAAGCTTGAACCAGAAACTGAAAAAAACGGAACGTCCGCTTCACCAGCAACGGCTTTTGCAAGTAGGGTTTTACCAGTTCCTGGAGGTCCTACTAAAAGTACTCCTTTAGGAATTTTGGCACCTAAGCTTATATATCTATCTGGATTTTTTAAGAAATCAACTATTTCTTTTACCTCTTCTTTGGCTTCTTCTACCCCAGCTACATCATTGAATTTAACTTTTGGTCTCTCGCTATTTACAAGCTTTTTGCTACTGCCCATTCCAAGTATGCCACCACCCATATTTTTTTGCATTCTACTAGCAAGAAACATCCAAATTCCAAAAAATATAAATACAGGAATAACCCATGAAAATAGCATATCACTAAACCAGTTTGTTTCGCTATAAGCTCCATAACTTACTCCTTCGCTTTCAAGTAAAGGTACTAAAGTCTGATCGTTATTAACCTTTTTTACTATATAAGTCGTTCCACCACCTTCAGCTCTTATAGTAGTCTGTCCTATAGATACGTTTGAAATTTGTTTTGATTTTATGAGTTGTTTTAACTCAGAGTAAGATACTGCTTTTGAATTTGTAGTTCCACCAAATTCATTCATACCTTCTGGCGTGAAACTTCTAAATACAAGCACTATAATTATAGCAAAAGCGGCAAAAACTATAATAGGATTTTTATTAAAAAAATTTCCGTTGTTATTATTATTTTGCCCATTTTTGTTGTCATTATTTTCCATTTTTTTCCTTATTTTTTAAATATAAAACTTTCCCACTCATTTAGAGTGATGTTTTCAACAAGTTCTAGATCTCCAAAATTTTTTAGAATTCTCTCTTTGTATTTTGTTAAGATACCTGAAATAATTAAATATCCGTTATCATTTATACTATTTTTTAGATCTTTTACTAAAAGCAAGATAACATCAGCTATGATATTTGCTACTACTACGTCATATTTCTTATGAGTTGCCATGACTGAACCAGTCCAGATATCGTTAAACTCAATTTTATTTTTTATGCCATTTTCTTTACTGCTAAGAACAGCTAGCTCATCAGTATCACAAGCATCTACTTTAAGCCCTAATTTTGCTAAAGATATACTAAGTATGCCACTTCCACATCCAACATCTAAAGCAGTTTTGTGTGTATTTGAGTTTATGTATTTACTTATAAAATTCAGACAAGAACTCGTGCTTTCGTGATGACCAGAGCCAAATGCTAAAGCAGGATCTATAATGATATCGATAAGTCCGTTTTTACTAGCTTCCCAGCTAGGTCTTATGTAAAATTTACCGGCGAGTACTGGTTTTATACCTTTTTTATACTCATTTATCCAGTCGATATTATCTTTTACTTCTATAGAAGTTTTTATCTGGGTATTTGTTCGTTTAGCAAACTCTTCAAGTCCCCATTTTATGTTATCTAATTCATCTTCATCGCGGATGATAAAACCTTCATTTATCTCTTCAATGCAAGTTATCCCAAGCTCAAACGCAAAATCTTTTAAGATATCCGCATTTGGGCTTTGAATTTTTAATTCAAAAAATTTTTCTTTCATTTAGTTAAGAACGTCTTCTAGTTTTTCTTTTAGAACTTGTGGGGTAAATGGTTTTACTATATAGTTATTCACACCTGCTTTTAATGCAGTTATAACTTCTGCTTTTCCGCCTTCGGTAGTGACCATTATGATAGGCATATCTTCATATTTCTTTTCTGCTCTCACTTTTTTTACAAGCTCTAGTCCATTCATCTCAGGCATATTCCAGTCGGTTATCAAAACGCTTATGTCTGGATTTTGTTCTAATAAACCCCATGCCTCAAGACCATGTTCGGCTTCTAAGATATCTTTATGTCCAAGCCTTTGAAGGGTATTTTTTATAATTCTTCTCATAGTAGAGCTATCATCAACAACTAATAACTTCACTAAATATCCTTTTCTTAAATTTGGTGTATTCTATCAGAATTTAGTTTTAAAAAAACTTATTATACTTATAAAATAACTCTAAAAGCGTCCTTTAGAGAGATTTTACCCTCATAATACGCCTTGCCGACGATAACTCCGGCGATATTGCCGTTTTTTTGAAGATTTACTATATCCTCTATAGAGCTAACTCCGCCGCTAGCTATGGTAGGTAGCTTACTAGTCTCAGCTATAGACGAGCTAAACTCTACATTTACGCCACCTAGCATTCCGTCTTTGCTTATATCAGTAGCTATGATAGCCTCCACTCCAGCATCCGCGTATAGCTTTGCTAAATCAGTCGCTTTGATCTGGCTGACTTCAGCCCAGCCCTCAACTGCTACAAATCCGTTCATTGCATCTATACCTACTACAAGCCTATATTTTTTAGCCATTTCTTTTACAAACTCAGGATTTTTTAACGCAACAGAGCCTAAAATCACACGGCTAACACCTAAATTTTTATACATTTTTATACGATCTTCATTTCTTATACCGCCGCCGACTTCTACTTGTAGATTTGTTTTTGAAAGTATAGCTTCTATAGTTTTTAAATTTACGCTTTCTCCTGCAAATGCACCGTCTAGATCAACTATATGAAGCCATTTTGCACCTGCATCCTCAAAAGCACACGCCAACTCCCAAGGCTTATCAGAGTAAATTTTTGCGCTGTCCATAAGACCTTTTGTTAGCCTAACCGCCTTTGCTTCTTTTAGATCGATAGCAGGTATGATTTCCATTATAACTCCACAAAATTTTTTATAATTTTAAGCCCATTTTCATGAGATTTTTCAGGATGAGGCTGAAAGCCAAATACATTATCTTTACAGACCGCACTTACGAATTTATATCCGTATTTTGTAGTGGCTAACACAAACTCGTCATCGCAAATAGCATGATATGAATGCACAAAATACAAATACGCGCTATTTGCTAATCCTCTGTTTATATTGGTATCTTTGATAAACTCACAACTATTCCAACCGATATGGGGAATTTTAAGCGGTCTGTCGAATTTAGTTTCATCAAATTTAACAACGCTTCCTGGTATCACGCCTAGTCCGCTATGCTGCCCAAACTCAAATCCTTTTTCAAAAAGAAGTTGCATACCAAGGCAAATTCCCAAAAACGGTTTTTTAGCCTTTATAAAATCAATAATGGCTAAATTTAGATCATTTACTCTAAGTTTATCCATAGCGTCGCCAAAAGCTCCGACTCCAGGAAGTACGAGCTTATCATATAAATTTAAGTTTTCTCCAGCTTTTACCAGCTTTGCACTAGTTCCTACAAACTCAAAAGCATTTATAACGCTTCTTATATTGCCGGCTCCATAATCAATAATCCCTATCAACTTTACCTCTTTTTAATGACAAAATATAAATGCTAAGCGATATCATCAAAATAGCGACTCCACCGATCAAATATATAGCATATATGATCCCGCTAGGATTTGTAATGGCAAACTTAAACACAAGCATCAAAGACTCTATGGCAAGAGCTATGATTATGCTGCCGATAAACCGTACCATTGTTTTACTAGCGCCATTATTGTCGTGATTTGACTTACCGAGCACCTCAGCTTCAAATATCGCTTTTACAAGATCAAATATAGCAAGAGCGAGCGTTAAAACTATAGTTGATTCAAACACTTCGCTTATATTTATGTTGTCTAGCCCTTTTAAAACAAAACTTTTAACACCTTGTATAAAAAGAACGATAGCAACTACGAAAAGCGCTAATGAGAACATAGAATACACGAATTTAGTAAATTTACCAAAAATGCTATCTACTGAGCTTGGATGAACAAGTTTTAATATATCAGTAAGACTGATATCCATACAAGCTATATATTTTAGTTCGTCTTTATCATCATAAACAGGCATAGAAGCAGTCACGCAAAGTCCATTAGTAAGACTTGAAGGATACGGATCAGTTAGTACGCAACGCTTTTCTCTAACGGCTCTGTAATAATAAGCCTTATTGCTTCTATTGCTATCCTTGCCTATCATATTTTTGGTATCTAAACTGACGTTGTTTTCGACTTGGATACCGTTTTTATCAAGTATATAAAAAGCTTCAAAGCATTCGATTTCGTGCGCAATCTTATCAAAGCCTTCGTTTATCAAATTTACGCTGACGCCAGGTAGGTTATTTGGTATATTTCTATCAAAAAGATAACACAAATAAGCTCTTGCTTTGTACCTTATATCGCTAAATTCTTGAATTTCTTTTATAAGCATTTTAATCCTTATTGAGTGCGTGCTTAAACTCAGGAACTATCTCTTTTAGTCCCGCTTCTACAAGTGTTTCGTCTTCTAAGCTTACAAGTTTTTGTATTTGAGAATTTAGTAAATTTAGATCATATTCTTCGGATTTTGTTACAAAAATACTCTCAAATTTAGTCGCAACGTCGCTCTCGTCTATAAGTAGCTCTTCATAAAGCTTTTCTCCTGGGCGAAGTCCGACAAACTTAATGCCAAGCTCCTCTTTACCGCTTAATTTTAACATTCTTGCTGCAAGATCTGCTATTTTAACTGGCTCACCCATATTTAAAACAAAAAGTTCACCGCCTTCTGCGATGCTAGCTGCTTGAAGTACAAGCTGACAGGCTTCGCTAACTAGCATAAAGTATCTTGTGATATCTGGATGAGTTACGCTTAATGGTTCATTTGCTGCTATTTGGGCTTTAAATTTAGGTATAACACTACCGCTACTACCTAAAACATTACCGAAGCGCACGGCTACGATCTCAGTTTTACCACTTTCATTTGAGTTTAAAGCGTACAGCTCACAAACTCTTTTTGTAGTTCCCATTATGTTTGTAGGTCGCACAGCCTTATCCGTAGAGATGAGCACTACTCTTTTTGCTCCGTATTTCTTAGAAAGATCGATAACATTTTTCGTGCCTAAGATATTGTTTTGAACTGCACTTATCGGATTAAACTCACAAAGCGGAACATGTTTATACGCGGCTGCATGTATAACTATATCTGGTTTAAATTTGGCAAATATCTCTTCAAACTCTTTTAAATGCATTATATTTAGCATTACGAGTCTATTTCTAGGATCGCTTTTTGTAGCTTCATTTATCTGATATAAGTTATACTCACTGTGTTCAACCATTATGAGTTGACTGGCGCCGAATTTCAAGCACTGTTTGCAAATTTCGCTACCGATAGTTCCACCAGCTCCTGTTACCATAACAATCTTGCCGCCGATAAACTGTTCTACTACTTTACTATCTAAGTCTTTTGGCTTTCTAGCAAGCAGATCTTCGATACTAATGTCCGTGATCCCGCTTTTTTTATCATCTAGCAAAGCAAATATCTTTATATCTTTAAAACCGAGTTCATCAAGTTCGTCATATAGCTCTTTTAGTTCGTTTGGAAGCAGCTTAAGAGCTATGATAGCAGTTTTTACTCCATCTTCTATATAGTGTTTTAACTCTGACTTATCACCTACTAAAAAGCCATCGCAATATGTTCCTACGACATCGCTTCTTCCATCTACAATACCTACTGGATAGTAGCTCTCATAGCCACTTTTTAGCCCTTTTAAAACTTGTAAAGTTTTACTCGTGCTTCCTATGATAACACAAGGCTCCCCAGAGCGTGACTTTTTAAAATCCAAAAATATTCGCTTAAGTATGCGAAGACTGCCTACCATTAGAGCAGAGATAGTAGCATCTATAATGATAACGCTTCTTGGAAAAGGATTAAAAAAATCTTCAAAAAGAACAAATATTATAAAAAACAAAATTGCCGAAATAAAAGCCACAAAAAATATCTTTCTAGCTTCGTTTAGCCCAAAAAATCTCCACGGAACTTTATATATCCTAAAAAGCCACATCAAAAATAGTTTTGAGCTTACTAAAACCACCCCGCTATATATCATACCCGGTTCAAATATTTCTGGAATTTCTCCACTAAATCTAAGCAAAAAAGCAAAATATATACTAAGAGTAAATATAATAGCATCAGAGATCAGAAAAAACAGGGTTCTACGGTTTTTTGTAGCTCTTATTATCACAATACTGACCTTACGATATTAGCTACTCTTTCTACGCAATCATCACTCATGTCAGATCCACTTGGCAAGCAAATTCCACGTCCAAAATAGTCCTCGCTCGTACCATCAGTTATGCATAGAGCGTCTTTAAACATAGGTTGCATATGCATAGGTTTCCACAGAGGTCTGCTTTCTATATCATTTTCATTTAGCGCTTCTATGACTTTTAAATGCCTGTTTTTCTCTTTGAAAAGTAGAGTCGTAAGCCAACGATTTCCTTTTGAATTTGCAACTTCTGGCATAAACTCACATTGATCGCCTAGCAAATTTTTATAAATTTCAAAAATTTCTCTTCTTCTTTCTACTCTTTTAGATAAAACTTCCATTTGTCCAACTCCTATAGCACCTAAAACATTACTTAATCTATAGTTATATCCGTAGTCTAAATGCTCATAATGAATAAGGGGTTCTCTTGCTTGAGTACTGTAATATCTAGCTTTTTCTACTAGTTTTTCATCATTTGATACTAGCATTCCACCACCACTTGTAGTAATGATCTTGTTGCCATTAAAGCTATAAACTCCGATATCGCCAAGTGTTCCTACAGCCTTATCTTCATAAAATGCGCCAAGAGCTTCTGCAGCGTCCTCTATAACTTTTATATTTTCATTTTTACAAATTTCAAGGATCTCTTTCATCTTTGCTGCTTGTCCGTATAAGTGAGTCACGATGACAGCTTTTGGCTTTTTTGGAGATTTTTTTATAGCCGATTTAAGAAGCTCAGGGCTGATATTCCAACTCTCATCACTATCGATAAAAACTGGGGTACATCTTTCATACATTATAGGATTTATGCTTGCTGCAAAAGTAAATGACGAGCCTAAAACGACATCGCCGTCTTTTATACCTAGTACTCTAAGGCTTAGATGAAGTCCGGCTGTGGCTGAATTTAGTGCTAAAGCTGACTTTGTTTTCGTATAATTTTTAATACTTTCTTCAAATTTATTTACATACTCTCCAAGCGGAGCTATATAATTACTCTCAAATACTTTTTTAACATACTTCTCTTCATTACCGCCCATAAACGGAGGGCTCAAAAAAACACGTGCCATAACGCATCCTTAAAATAATTTTTGGGTATTTTATCAAAGCTTGTATAAACCGAAGTTAAAAATATAAAATTTCACGAAATATTTGGTAAAGCTTTTATTTTTTGCAAGGTATTACCACAAATACTTCTTTAAAATAAATTAGGTTATCTTGACTATCTTTATTACTGAATTTTCTTTATGATTATTTTATATCCCTAAGCAATTTTATAGATAAATTTATTTATAATACGAAATTAAAATAATACAAAATCAAGTTAGACGATGGAAAAACTAGACAATCATATACTCAACAAGATTTAGAAAATGCCCTTAAAAGTGTCGGTATAAATAAAGACGATACAATCATGGTTCATTCAGGTCTTAGCCGTTTAGGTGTGCTTATGCAAGGCGTCAAGAATGCTAATGAACTATCTGCTACTATAATTAAAAGCACTACAAAATGTTGTAGGACCAAATGGCACAATTGTCGTTCCAACCTTTACATATTCATTAGGAAAAGGCGAAATTTATGATCCAAAAACCACGCCTTGTCCGTTAATGGGGCAGTTTAGCGAGTATTTTTGGAGACTTCTAGAAGCTAAAAGAAGCTTAGATCCATTTTTATCAGTTGCTGCTATAGGACCTAGGGCAGATGAGCTTACAAAAGTAGTAGCAAACACATCCTTTGGAAAAGACTCATTTTTTGATCGCTTTACAAAAATAGGGGGGGGTACTAAACTTCTTACGATCGGCGTTGAACTACGGTGGGCAACTATACTTCACGCTTACGAAGAAGAATTTAAAGTACCTCATAGATATAAGAAATTTTTTGTTGGCAAAATACGCAAGAATAACACTGAGCATAAAATTTCATGGATTTACAATGTACGTCCATATATTACAAACGCATATCCTACATTTAAGGTAATAACAGATAAGGCTATACAAACAGGTATAATCAAAACAGCAACTATTGGCAAAGGTGTTATACACGCCACAAAAGTTAGCGAGTATAGGGATTTTGCTCTAAAAGAATTTAAAACAAATCCTTGGATCACAGCAATTGGTTCAAAATGCGATCTAGCAAAAGCCGAAAAACTACGCACTGGTGAGCAAAAATTTGATATAAAATTAGACAGTACCGACATAAAAGAGTTAGCAGATAAACTCTATAATCTACCACGAGATCTAGTAAGCGACGGCTATGATACAGCGATAAATGCTATAAAAAACAAATTTAAATCTATCAAAATTCACTCATACCCTAGTGACACACAAGCATTTACATGGATAGTTCCAGAGCGTTGGATATGTCATAATGCTGGACTTTATGATACGCAAGGAAATGAGATATTTTCCACAAAGCAAAATGGCTTGCATGTTATGCGTTATTCGCTACCACTTGATAAAGAAGTAAGTCGCAAAGAGCTTTTTGATCATCTTTATACGCCTGGAAAATGGGCAAATGACCAAAAAAATGCCGTTGCATATGCTTTTAAATTTTATGAGCGAGACTGGGGACTTTGTTGTTCAAATGAGCAAAAATCACGCCTAAATGACGAACGCTACCGCGTCAAAATCGACTCAGTTTCAAGCTATGGCGAACTAAAAGTAGGCGAATGGCACATACAAGGCAAAAGCAGCAAAACTATCATTCTTTGTGAGCATCTTGATCATCCATATCAGTTTAATGATGATTTAAGTGGTGTTATTACAGGGCTAAAAGTCATGGAATCACTTGCTAAACATAAAGAGTTACGCTACTCTTACAAGCTGCTTCTTTTGCCAGAAACCATTGGCTCTGCGTGTTATCTTTCACACAATGAAAAAGAGTGTAAAGATATAATAGGTGGTATTTTTTTAGAAGTTTTAGCAACTAATCATCAATTACATCTAATGCACTCAAACACACCAGACTCTTATTTTGACACTATTGCCACCCTACTTTTTAAGCAAAATGGATTAAGCATTGGTGATTTTGTAGCACCTGGACAGTTATTAAATGATGAGCGTATGTTTAATGCCCTAAATATACCTATGATAAGCATTCAGCGTATTGGCAAAAATAATACATATTACCCACAGTATCACACTGATCAAGACACGCCTAAAAATGCAAATTTTAAAAATCTTGATTTGGCTATCAAATTTATCTTAAATTTGATAGATATAGTAGAAAATGACGCTATGTTTATAAGAAATTTCAAAGGTGAGCTTTTTGTAAGTAGCATAGATGAGCTTGAATACTCTAAAGACAGTCGGTATATCAGAGAGCTGACATTTTGCAACGAACAAAATTTAAGCCAAATAGCAGTTAAAAAGAATTTAGATTTTAGAGAGTTATTGCGCGTTGCACAAATTTTAAAAAGGACAAATTTAGCAAGTTTAGAGGATGTAAAATATGATTTATATCGATGAAAAAACCACAGCAAAATACCTAAATATCACCAACTGCGTAAAAAGCATACAAAAAATGTATAAAATCATGCAAACAAAAGATTACGCAATGGGTGGAAAAAACGCAAATAATCACGGAATGCGTATAAGTTTCCCAAGAGATAAACACACAAACAATACATTTATCGCAATGCCTGGTTTTCTTGGCGGTGAGTATCAAGTAGCAGGACTAAAATGGCACGGACCAAATATCCGCGGCTCTACACGCGGCACTACAAACTATACACTTATATTAAATAAGCCAAATACCGGCGCACCAATAGCTTTTTTTGAGGCAAATTTACTTACGTCTTATAGGACAGCTGCACTTAGTTTATATGCCACAACGCTTTTAAAACAAGCACAAACAATCAATAAGGTAGGACTCATTGGCGGCGGTGAAATTCATACTATATTTTTGCAAGGTCTTTTGGAGTTATATCCAAATATAAATTTAATAAAAATTAAATCAAAAACCGAAAGCGGAGCAAACAAATTTATCTCATATTTTAAGAAATTTAAATTTCGCTTTGAGATTTGCAAAAATGTCAATGCCGTACTTGATGATAGTGATTTAATAAGTGTAAATCCAGGCTTTGACTTTGACTCTCTTAGCCAGATGCCACTACTTCGCACTAAATATCTTAAAGAAAATGCACTTGTTTTATGCCTGAGCTATGCAAAATTTAGCGATGAATTTTTGATAAATGGCGCAATAAAAGTAGCAGATAATTTTGCTATGTATGAAAGCTACTTAGCAGAGTTTGGCTATCCTGTTTATCCTAAATTTTCATCTCTTGGCTCACGCTTTATAGACCTTGTATATGATAGACGAGTTAAACCAGGTGAGATTGTAGATATAGTAGATATTTTAAACAATACTAAAAATGAAATTTTAACTAAAAATAAACCGGTAGTATTTGCAAGTGGCGGTATGATAACAGAAAATATTGCTGTAGCATGCGATTTACTTAAAGAAATAAAAATAAAATAAAGGAAAAAATATGCAAGAAATTATAGAAATTTTACAAACCGTAAGAAACGACATAGATTTTACAAATGCTACAAAACTAGTAAGTGATGGTATTATCGATAGTTTTGATATACTTCAAATAGTTATGGAACTAGAAGAAAAATTTGATATCCAAATAGAGCCACAATACATAGAACCAGAAAATTTTAACTCAGCCAAAGCCATAAAAGAGATGATAGAAAAGCTAAAAAATGCTAAATAATGTAAGTGAATTTTTAGATGCAAGTGTAAAAAAATATCCAAACAAAATAGCATTTATAGATGAAAATGATACGATAAGCTATGCAAAATTACAAGTAGGCGCAAAGAAATTTGCTAGCTATTTACTAAATCTTAGTATCAAACCAAATAGCGCAGTTGTGTTTTTTATGCCAAAGTCGCTTGATGCGGTGCAAGGAATTTTTGGCTGTCTTTATGCGCGAGTTTGCTATAGCTTTTTTGAGGTTAATCTACCTGCTAAACGCTTGATCGATATGCTTAGCGTTCTTAAAGCACCACCAATTATCACAACAAAAGAGCACTACACAAAGGCATATGAAATTTTTAACCAAAATTATAAAAATCACAATGTAAAAATTATCTTGATTGATGAGTGTCTTAAAGCACCATTAAATAACAATGGACTAACTGAAATTTCACACACTTATCAAGCAACAGATGCTCTTAGCATAGTTTTTACAAGCGGAAGTACAGGCATACCAAAAGGTGTGGTAAAAAGTCACGCAAATATCTTATACTTTACTCCGACATTTGTTAGCACACTAAAACTTAACAGTGATGAAATTTTAGCAAATCAAGCACCATTTGATTTTGATGTTGCAGCAAAAGATATATACTGTGGCGTGTATGTTGGTGCTAGCGTATTACTGCTAAATCAAAAGGATTTTACAAAGCCAACGACGCTAATCGATAAGCTAATAAAATTTAATGTAACTACGCTAATTTGGGCGGTTAGCGCACTTTGTTTACTTAGCGCATTTAGGGTGTTTAATTATAAAATACCAAATCAAATTTCAAAAGTATTTTTTAGCGGAGAGATAATGCCACTAAATCACCTTAAAACCCTGCAACACTATCTTCCAAATGCAAAATTTGTAAATTTATATGGACCAAGTGAGATAACTTACAACTGTACATTTTATGAAGTGCCAAAAGAGTATGGGTGTATTACTACTTTACCGATAGGAAAAGCATTTAAGGGGCAGAAAGTATTTTTACTAAGCGATGACACAAAACAGATAAATGAAGTTGGCAAAATAGGTGAAATATGTGTAAGCGGACCAAATGTAGCACTAGGATACTGGTGCGAAAACGCAAAGAGCAATGAGGTTTTTATACAAAATCCACTAAATAAAAGCTATTTTGAGCGTATTTATAAAACTGGCGATCTTGGGGTGCTAAACGATAATGGCGAGTTAGTATATGTAGGACGCAAAGATTTTATGGTAAAACATATGGGACATCGCATAGAACTATCTGAGATAGAATTAGCCGCACAAAAACTTGCAGAACGTGCATGTGCGATATTTAAGAATTATAAAATAAATTTATTTTTTACAGGAGTATGCGATGAGAGTGTGCTTATGGGTGAACTTAAAAAAAATCTACCAACATATATGCTACCAAATAAGCTTATACGATTAGAAAAATTTACACTAAACACGCACGGTAAAATAGACAGAAAAATCTTAGAGGATATGCTATGAATGATGAAAATTTATTACAAGTCGCTACAAAATACGGTACGCCAAGCTATCTTTTTGATCTAAATTCGCTAGAAAATAGACTAACTGCGATAAAAGAAATTTTAGATAATAAATACGAGTTGTGCTATGCAATGAAGGCAAATCCATTTTTGCTAAATTTTATGCAAAATAGCGTTGATGTCATAGAGGTCTGCTCACCTGGCGAATTAGAAATTTGCATAAATTTAAAGATAAATCCAACTAAAATAATTTACTCTGGCGTAGTAAAAACAGAACAAGATATCAAACGCGCATTAGACTTTAAAGTAGGTATATTGACAGCTGAATCGCCAAACCAGCTTTTGCTTATAAATCGCATAGCAAATGAATATGGCATAAAAGTAAATGTGATTTTGCGTTTAAGTGCATGGGGACAATTTGGCATGCGTAGGAGCGAACTTGTAAAAGCGTTTCAAAATGCAGATAAATATACAAATGTAAATTTTGTAGGTTTGCATTACTATGCTGGAACACAACGCAAGAAAATGGATTTAATCAAAGATGATTTAGATAAAATTTTTAGCTTACGAAGCGAAATTAGCCAATTTATTAAATCTGAAAATTTTTTGATCGAATATGCACCAGGACTTGGGGTAAGTATATTTGAAAACGATGATTTTAATGACACTTTAGGTAATTTAAAATGCTTAAAAAAAAATACTTGATGGATACAACTTTAAAAATGATATTGTCCGTATCGAGCTAGGCAGATTTTTTGTGCAATACTGCGGATATTATTTGGCTAAAATTTTAGATGTTAAAACCACCGACATAGGAGATTATGTTTTACTTAATGGCGGGATAAATCATCTAAATTTTTACGGCTCTGTTATGGGAATGAAAGTCCCTATAATGCGTCATTTAACAATAAATGCAAAAAATGGATCTAAAAAAGATTATAGTATTTGTGGAGCATTATGCACAGCAAATGATGTTTTAGTAAGGCGTAAAACATTGCAAAATCCACAAATAGGCGATTTGATTGTTTTTGAAAATGCTGGTGCATACAGTGTCAGCGATGGCATATCTCTATTTTTAAGTCATACCTTGCCACGCATTTTACTTCTACAAAAGAACAAGGAAATGATAATCGCAAGGGATTTTAAAGAGACATTTTGGTTAAATTTCGCTTTGCCTTTAGATGAAAAGTAAAGTAGAAAAACACTTTAAATTTTCTTTATCTTTAGAAACAACCTATAGATGACATTTATTTTTAAAAGGCATTATCATAAATTAAAATGCCTTTTAGTAACACACGCGTTTTTTATCCTTTAAAACACGCTTGCTATCTCATCAAATTTGATTCGCCATTTTTTATATTCATCAGGCACATCGGTTGTATCATTTACCACACGGCATACGATTTGCAAATTTATGCCATCTTTGTAGTAGGTCTTGCTCTCATCAAAGATTTTTTTGTAGCCATCTATCTTGTGCTGCCACTCGCTAAATACAAGCCCCTTTGGATCAAGCAAAACTATCTTTTGCGTATCGCCTTTTTGCGCCCAAAATATAAAATCAGGGTGAAATTTATGCCCTTTTGCGTCCTTGATATATGGCACATAGATATTATCAAGACTCTCATCATTTCGGCTAAAAAACCACCATTCATACTTGTTATTAAGCACTGGCGTAAGTCTTTTTATGTGTTTTAAAAATTTAGTTTCACTCTCATCGTCTATGATGTGACTTATCCACGCAAATTTATTTTCACTATGTAAAACAGGCATAAAGTAGTGAGAGATAAAGTCAGGATCTATCGTTACGCCTTTATAGTTTTCATCTATTAGCCTTATTGATTTTATTTTAGCCTCTAATCCGTCCTTATACTCATCATCTACGCCGATATGTTTAAAATGCACTATCTCATCATCAAGCTTTTTAAATTCACTAAATTTCTCGCTATTTATCTTCAAATTTCGTGCGATTTTATCCATTAGATTTTGGCTATTTTTATGATCCATTTTCTCATCAGTGCCAAATTTGTTTTGCCCCACTAGCCCTCTTATCTCATCTATCTTTGATCTACCAGTTATGCCGTATTTTAGAGCGATTAGAGCATTTTTCATATTTTTAGTGATGCTTGTGAGATAGTCTTTATTTTGGCTACTCATCTTTATGGTGCTATCTTTATCTATCTCATTTAAAGCTACTTTAAAAGGCTTATAAACGGGGATAAATAGCCTTTTCTCGCCTGTTATGCGTTCGTTTTTACTTAGGGCTATTTCACTTTTTTTGCTTACACTTTTGCTTAGCTCTTTTTGTGCATTTACTATCGCTTCTACCCCCTCTTTTGTAGTAGAAAATATAAAAAGACTCTCAAGCATCAAGGCTGATTTTTTATATTTTTCTTTTTCATTATCGCTTATGGCTATGTAGTTTAGCCTTTTTCTAGCTCCGCCAATGCTTTGCACTCTTAGCCCACGCCCAAGACTTTGCACTAAAAATTTCTGTGCATCGCCAGAACCTATGTTTAAAAACAACATAACATTTGGTCTAGTGCTATCCCAGCCCTCATAAAATGTCCGCGAACCAAGCAAGATATTTATGCTATTTTCATTGATATTTTTAAAATACTCTTTGTTTTCAAAACTTCGTGTGATTTTTATATCGCTTAGTTTTTCTTTTATCCACGGCATTATATCGCCAAATTTGACTAGCAAAAACGGTTTATCTGCAGTATCAAGCTTAAATGCTATCTCGCCTACATTTTCAAAGTATATCGCTTCAAGGTTTCCGCTTTTTGCATAAAATACAAGCTCTAAAATTTCACTATTTGCTATGTTATAAACTTCATCGCTTAGCTCTTTAAAGCCTAAGATGTCATCATTGCTTTCATTATCGCTTATTAAAAATCTTGCCTTTTTTAGATCATCATAAAGCTCTGCTTTTGCCACGCTAAAAACATCATCAAGGTTTTTGTTTGCCACGCTTTTTATCGTGTTAAAAAGTATCTGTGCATCGCTCTCATCAGTATTTACAGAGTTTGCAAAGGCTACCATCATAGGATTATGATACGCCCCTTTTATTTTTAGTTTTTTACTTAGTGCTAGTAGTGTGATAGCCTTTAAAAGGGCTTTTTGGCGTTCAAACTCATCAAATTCGCTATTTGTTTTATAGCCATTAAGGTCGTTAAAATTTAGCATCCTTTTTCCATAGCCCATTTGCTGCCACTTTGCAAAGCTTATATCGCATATCGCCGTTACTTTGTTTTCATCACTTACAAATGTCGCTGAAAAGTTAAACAAAAAGCCATTTTTGCTCATTATATTAAAGATATTTTGGCGTTTTGAGTTCTCTTTTTGGCTAGTTTTTTTCTCGCCTTTGTGTGCTTCATCAAGGATTATATAGTTATTGGCGTTGTTAAGATAGTTTTCGTAGTCTATTTTATTTTCTTTCTCATCATCACTTAGCAAGTCCGCACGATATGCCCATACATTTATTTCATCAAATAGTGAGTTTTCACTGCTGTAATTTTTCAAGCTATCAACACAAATTTGCCTTTTTTGCACTCTTGTTATAAAGCTCTACTTCATCTTTAAATTTTTGCAGTAAATGCTCATTTGCGGTAAAAAACATTATGTTTTTCTTTGGGATTAGATTTTCACTCATAGCCTTTGAAAGTAGCTCTATTAGCTTTATTATTACGATAGTTTTACCGCTACCCATAGTCATATAAAAGCTCATTTTATTTATAAAATTTGCAAAGCTTATCACGCCTCTTTCATCATCGTAAAATGGCTTTAATATCTCGTTTTCGCTAAGCTCTTTGTCCAAATTTGGTGTTTCATATTTTTTATAAATTTCATATAGCTTTTCTTTATCGCCGTTAAAATCATTATAAAATTTAAAAAGCACTTTAAAGGCGTTTTTTAGCGATTCGCGCAGTCGCTCTTGCTTTGCAGATAAAGGAAAAAGAAGTAAATAAAAGTGATTATTTAAAAATAAAAGAAAGTTTATAAAAATATTAAATGGTGGTTAGAGGCAGAATCGAACTGCCGACACGCAGATTTTCAGTCTGCTGCTCTACCGACTGAGCTATCCAACCACCTAAAAAAGAAGTGTTATTATATTTACTTAATACTTAAAAATAGCTAAAAAGATGTAAAAATATCTAAATTTAATCATTAAATTTAGATATCAAAGAGAATTTATATATTTTTTAAACAGATCTCCACGCTCTGCGTAGCTTTTAAACTGATCTAAACTCGCACAAGCCGGGCTTAAAAGTCCTATTTCATTAGCATTCTTGCTCATATTTTCATCCATCTTTTTAACAGCTATCTCTAAAAACTCTGAGCGTTCGCAAGGTAGTCCAAATTTAAAGCAGAGATCCATTATTTTATCCGTATTTGATCCGATGGCATAAACACAAACATCAAAAGACCTAAGTGCTTCAAAAACAGCGCTTAGATCTACGCCTTTGTCATCTCCGCCTAAAATAATATGCAGCTTTTTACCCGCGTATCTTTTTAAAGCTTGAAGAGTAGCATCGATATTTGTCGCTTTTGTATCATCTACAAAAATCCTGCCGTATCTATCTTTAAATTCTTCTAATTTATGGGCTTCTATGACAAAATCATTCAAATGGCGAAAGCTTGTTACGCCAAAGATGAGCTTTTCGGTACAAAGTGCTAAAAGCGCATCCATCAAAAATGGTATTTTAAATTTAATCAAATCGATATCTATATCAAGTTTAATAGCCAGATCTTTCTCGTCTTTATAGCCGATGATTTTAGCCTTTGAAGGTCTATTTGCATAAATTTGCGGGACTATAGCTACACTTCCTTCTTTCATCATTGAAAGAGGCTTAAGCTTTGCTTCTTCATACTCGCTAAAACTTCCGTGCCACGAGAGATGATCAGGTGTAATAGGAAGCAAAATATAAATTTCAGGAGTCGCAAATTTAGTATGATGTAACGTAAAAGAACTAGTCTCTAATATCCATAATTTTGCTTTTAAATTTACCAAATTCGCAAGTGGAATTCCTACGTTTCCACCCATCACCGAACCTCTATTTTCTAAGAGCCACTGTGTCATTTTAGTGGTAGTAGTCTTACCATTCGTACCACTTATCCAGACTGATTTTGGGGCAATACTTGCAAAATAATCATACTCGCTCATCAAATTTCTAGCACTAATAATCAAAGCGTGATTTCTTGGAAATCCAGGACTTGGGATCTCAAGCTCACTTTTTAACGGATCAAATTTAGATGGGTTTAAAAGAGCATTTCCAAACTCATCAAAGCTGCTTTGCGTAAATTTATCATCATAGATATCAAAGCCGCCGCTTCTACAAAGAGCACTCGTAGTAAGCCCATAGCCAAATAGTGATTTTTTCATTATTTACCTTAGTTTTAGCGCAGTTAAAGCTATCAAATTTGCTAGTAGCGCTATCATCCAAAACCGAATTATGATCTTGTTTTCATTCCAGCCTTTTATCTCAAAATGATGATGGATAGGCGCCATCAAAAATATCCGTTTTTTTCTTATCTTAAAACTTCCTACTTGAAGTATTACCGACATAGTCTCCATCACAAACACAAAGCCGATGATGATGAGTAATATCTCGTTTTTTGTAGCGATTCCCATATATCCTATAAACGCACCGATACTAAGACTTCCACTATCACCCATAAAAACTTCAGCCGGATAACAGTTAAACCATAAAAATCCTAGCATTGCGCCTATCATAGCAGTAGCCAATATAAGAAGTTCGCCGACTCCTGCAAATTTAGGAAGTAAAAGGTATGAGCTATAAACCGCATTTCCCATCAAATAAGCAAAAACTCCAAGAGTAACAAGCGCAAAAATACTAGGCACGGTCGCTAATCCATCAAGTCCATCTGTCAAATTTACAGCATTTGAAGCTGAAACTAAAACCAATATCCAAAATAAAATCACGAAATAACTCATATCTAAAATAGGATGTTTATAAAATGGTATATAGAAGTTTCCATCTAAATCGCTAAAGAAAAATAGCAAGATCGCGCAAACAAGACCGATAATGATCTGAAAACTAAATTTAGCCCTAGCGCTAAGTCCAGCGTGATTATTTGCACCTAGGATTTTTGCTCTATCATCGATAAATCCTAAAGCCGAAAAACCACCTACTATGAGTAATCCGACGATTATAAAAGTATTGTCTAATTTTGCACTTAAAATAGTCGCGACTATAGCTGAAAATATAAAGATCACGCCCCCCATCGTAGGTATCTTGTTTTTCTTTTTATGAGACTGGGGTGCTAGTTCGTAAATGGGCTGATTTGCATTTTTACTCTTTGCCCAAGCTATAAATTTAGGCATCAGATATACGGTTAAAACAAATGCTATAAAAAAGCTTATTCCAGCTCTAACAGTGATGTAACTAAAGAAATTTATACCAAAAATACCAGAGAAATAATAAAACACTTTTTACCTTTATATAAAAGGTAAAATTATACAAAAGGATTGATAAAAATAAGTTAAAATTCAAAAATTGCTGGTAGAATTACGCAAAGGATTTTCAATGAATAAAAAATGTATTTTAGTCATAACAGACGGTATTGGCTACAATAAAAGCAATGATTTTAACGCATTTGCCGCAGCTAAAAAACCGACATATGATTACCTATTTAAAAATGTACCTATGAATTATATAAAAACAAGCGGTTTATCTGTCGGACTTCCAGAGGGTCAAATGGGAAATAGCGAAGTCGGACACATGACTATAGGAAGTGGGAGAATTTTATATCAAAATTTAGTCAAGATAGATAAGGCCATAGAAGATAAAAGCATCGAAAAAAATGAAGCTCTGCTAAATTTAATAAATAAAGTAAAAAGAGTTCATATCATCGGGCTTTATAGTGATGGAGGAGTTCACTCTCATTTAAGGCATTTTGATGAAATTTGTAAAATTTGCGAACAAAAAGGTCTGCAAACATACGCTCACGCTATCACTGATGGTAGGGACGTCAGCCCTACTTCTGGGCTAAATTTTATAAAGTCTTTAGAGAGCAAATTTAAGATCGCTAGTATAAGTGGCAGATTTTACACCATGGATAGAGACAAAAGATGGGATAGAGTAAAAACTGCTTATGAAACTATAGCAAACAATGCAAATTTAGTCCCAAATACTCCAAGCGATTATATACAAAAATCGTACGATAAAGAGATTTTTGACGAGTTTATAGAGCCTGCTAGTTTTATGGATTTTGGCGGGATAAGACAGGATGATGGGATCATTTTTATAAACTTTAGAAACGATAGAGCAAGAGAAATTTGCGCTGCTTTATCGCAAAGAAATTTTAGCGAATGGGAACGTGAAAACTTCTGTGAGAATTTGATCACTATGACAGAATATGATGCTAAATTTAGCTTTCCTATTATGTTTAAAAACGACGAGATAAAAGATACTTTAGCAGAGGTCATAGCTAAAAACGGTCTTACACAGCTCCATACTGCAGAAACTGAAAAATACGCGCACGTGACATTCTTTTTTAATGGTGGAAAAGAAGAGTTAGTACAAAACGAAACTAGGATCTTGGTGCCTAGCCCAAAAGTAAAAACATACGATGAAAAACCACAAATGAGTGCTTATGAAGTAACAGACGTAGTCGTAAAAGCACTAAATGACGGTATAGATTTTATCGTAGTAAATTTCGCAAATGGCGATATGGTAGGACACACAGGAAGTATAGAGGCTGCCACAAAAGCAGTTGAGGCAATAGATGAATGCCTTGGAAAAGTCATAAAAGCAGCCAAAGAAAACGGTTATGCTTACATACAAATCAGCGATCACGGAAACTGTGAAGCTATGAGAGATAAAAACGGCGACCCACTTACAAATCATACCACATTTGATGTTTTTGGATTTATCATAAGCGAAGGCGTAACGAGCGTAAAACCAGGCGGTTTAAGTAACATAGCGCCGAGCGTTTTAAAACTAATGGGATTAGAAATTCCAAGTGCGATGGATGAACCACTTATTTAAATATGAATGAGTTTTTCACTCTTCTTGGAAGTATAATCCCTCTTTATATATGTATATTTTTAGGCTTTATCTCTACTGCGGTTTTAAAATGCAGTAGAGAAACCGTAGCAAAGATTTGCTATTTATACTCTCACCGCTAGTCGTTTTTAACTCGGCTATGAACGTAAAATTTAACGCAAGTATAGCCATGATACCTATAACACTGTATTGTATAAGTATATTTATAGCTTTTTCATCTTTACCTATTTTTTTTAAGAGAATTTTTAGTGATAACAGAGCAAATTTACTCTCATTTAGCGTAGCGACTGGGAATTCGGCTTATCTTGGAATTCCTATAGCTTTACTTTTACTTAGCGATGAGCTAGTAGAGATCTTCATCTTTAGTACGTTAGGAGCTGTTTTTTACCAAAATACCGCTGGATATTTTATAACAGCAAAAGGAAATAGCAGCGTAAAACAAAGCTTGATAAAAGTCGCAAAACTACCTGTGATCTATGCATTTTTGCTCGGTATAGCTCTAAATAAATTTGGCGTTACTATGCCAGAAATGTTCTCAAATGTCTTTGGATACACTAAAGGCGCTTTGGCTATTTTTAGGTATGATGATAGTCGGTATAGGTATGGAAAAAATCATACAAGAAAAAGGATTTGATCTCAAATTTGTTTCAATTTCTATTTTTGTTAAATTTATAATTTGGCCGACTTTGATATGCATATTGATATTTCTAGATGCTAAATTTTTTGGATTTTTTGATAAAAATTTATATATCATATTTTTTATACTTTCTATAGTTCCACTTGCTGGAAACACGGTAACCATCGCGGCTTTGCTAAATGTTTGGCCGGCAAAAATGCTAGTTGCGGTATTTATTTCAACACTCATTTCACTTTTTAGCATTCCAGCGATGCTCTATTTTTATAGCTATTTTGAGAAATTTTTTATTTAAATTTAAATGATATAATTAAAACTTTAAATAATTTTACTTTCACAAGGAACAAAATGAAATTTAGCGGAACAAACGTACTAGTAACTGGCGGAAGTCGCGGCATAGGGGCTGAAATTTGTAAAACACTAGCTGATTTCGGACTAAAAGTTTGGATAAACTATAGAAGCAAACCAGAACTTGCAGACACATTAAAAGACGAAATAGAAAAAAATGGCGGTAAAGCTGCCGTAGTCAAATTTGACGCTTCAAACGAAGATGAATTTATAGAAGCCATAAACCTTATAGTTCAAACAGACGGTGAGCTTGGCTACCTTGTAAATAACGCTGGAATCACAAACGATAAACTTGCTCTTAGGATGAAAACTGAAGATTTTATGAGTGTGATAGATGCAAATTTAAAAAGCGCATTTATAGGCTCTCGTGAAGCACTAAAAGTTATGAGCAAAAAACGTTTTGGATCTGTTGTAAATATAGCTTCTATCGTCGGAGAAATAGGAAATGCCGGACAAACAAATTACGCTGCAAGCAAAGGCGGTATGATAGCTATGAGTAAATCTTTCGCAAAAGAAGGCGCTAGTAGAAATATAAGATTTAACTGCATAACTCCGGGATTTATCCAAACAGAAATGACCGAGGTTTTAAGTCAAGATGTAAAAGACGCTTATGTGACAAACATTCCTTTAAAAAGACTAGGAGATCCAAAAGAAGTTGCAAACTCGGTAGCATTCTTGCTTAGCGACTATGCAAGCTACATTACTGGGGACGTTCTTAAAGTCAATGGCGGCTTATATATGTAGAAAACTTTAAGCAAAAATATAGTATGATTCGAGACATTTTTATTTATTAGGAGAAAATTATGGCAGTATTTGATGACGTTAGAGACGTAGTTGTTGAGCAACTAAGTGTTGCACCAGATGCAGTTAAAATGGAATCAAAAATCATTGAAGATTTAGGTGCTGATTCACTAGATGTTGTTGAATTAGTTATGGCTTTAGAAGAAAAATTTGAAGTAGAAATTCCAGATAGTGAAGCAGAAAAATTAATAAGCATTTCTGATGTTGTAAATTATATAGATAGTATAAAAAAATAATTGCATACAATAAGGAGAGTAGCATTGAAAAGAGTCGTAGTAACTGGCATAGGTATGATAAACGCACTTGGTCTTGAAAAAGAGACGTCTTTTAAAAATATTTGCGATGGTAAAACCGGAGTTAAAAAGATAACCTTATTTGATGCTACTGATTTTCCAGTTCAGATAGCCGCACAGATCGATGGTTTTGATCCAACAACCGTCATGGAAGCAAAAGAAGTAAAAAAAGCCGATAGATTTATCCACCTTGGTTTACAAGCAGCCAATGAAGCTATGAACGATGCAAATTTTGGAGAATTTGATCCTGAAGAATTTGGTATAAGTTGTGCTGCTGGTATAGGCGGACTTCCAAATATCGGAAAAAACTCAAACATATGCTTAGAAAAAGGTCCTAGAAAAATTTCACCGTTTTTCATCCCTTCTTCACTTGTAAATATGCTAGGAGGATTTGTTAGCATAGCTCACAATCTAAAAGGTCCAAATTTATCTAGCGTAACTGCTTGCGCTGCATCTACTCACGGTATATGCGAAGCAGCAAAAACTATCATGATCGGCGAAGCAAGAGCAATGCTTGTCATTGGTGCAGAATCAGCCATATGTCCAGTCGGAATAGGCGGATTTGCAGCCATGAAAGCACTATCTACTAGAAACGATGACCCAGAGCACGCATCACGTCCGTTTGATAAAGAAAGAGATGGATTTGTGATGGGAGAAGGTGCAGGTGCTTTGGTACTTGAAGATTATGAGAGCGCAAAAGCTAGAGGTGCAAAAATATACGCTGAGTTAGTTGGATTTGGTGAGAGCGGAGATGCATATCACATGACAAGTCCTAGTCAAGATGGACCTGAGCGTGCTATGAAAAAAGCACTAGCTATGGCTGGCAATATAAAAATAGACTACATAAATGCTCACGGTACCTCAACATACGCAAACGACAAAAACGAAACCTCAGCAGTAAAAGCCATTTTTGGCTCAAATATACCTGCTATCAGCTCTACAAAAGGTCAAACAGGACACTGCTTAGGCGCTGCTGGAGCTATAGAAGCCGTTATTTCTATAATGGCTTTAAATAAAAGCATTATACCGCCTACTATAAATCAAATCGTAAGCGATGAAGAATGCGATCTAGATTACATACCAAATGTAGCTAGAAAAGCTGAACTAAATGCAGTAATGAGCAATTCTTTTGGATTTGGCGGAACAAACGGTTCTGTAATATTTAAAAAGCTGGAAAAATAATGGCTAGTTATCTGGACTTTGAAAAAAGTATCAAACAAATAGATGATGATATAGCTAACGCAAAGATCAGAGGCGATGAGCACGCAGTCGAAATTCTAAAAAAAAATCTTGAAAAAGAGATAAGTAAAACATACAAAAATTTAAATGAATTTCAAAGACTAGGCCTAGCTCGTCATCCTGATCGTCCATATACTCTTGATTATGTTAGGGCATTGCTTACAGATAGCTATGAAATACATGGAGATAGAGCGTTTAAAGACGATCCTTCTATAGTATGTTTTAGTGGCTACATAGGTGGTAAAAGAGTTATCGTGATAGGCGAACAAAAAGGTCGTGGTACAAAATACAAAATCATGCGAAATTTCGGTATGCCTCATCCTGAAGGTTATAGAAAAGCTCTAAGGATAGCAAAACTTGCAGAAAAATTTGAAATACCTATTATATTTTTGATAGACACCCCAGGAGCTTATCCGGGAGTCGGAGCAGAAGAGCGCGGACAAAGTGAAGCTATAGCAAGAAATCTTTTTGAGTTTAGCAACTTAAGAACTAGAACAATAGCCATAGTCATAGGCGAAGGCGGAAGCGGTGGAGCACTTGCCATAGGCGTAGCTGATCGCTTAGCTATGATGAAAAACTCTGTTTTTTCAGTCATATCTCCAGAAGGATGTGCCGCTATACTTTGGAACGATCCAACAAAATGCGAAGCCGCAACAAAAGCTATGAAGATAACAGCAGATGATCTAAAAGAATTAAATTTAATAGACGCGGTCATAGAAGAACCGATAATGGGTGCTCATAGAGATAAAGACGGTGCCATCAAAGCTATCGGAGCTTACATACTTAAAGAGCTTGAAGAGCTTGAAAAACTAAGTATAGAAGAAGTTTTAGATCAAAGAGTTAAAAAGATACTCTCGATCGGAGCCTACAGCGAATAAATTCCCCGCTAATAGCGGAGGAAATTTAACGTATCTTTTTACAGCTTTCCTTATCGCCGTTGTAGCAGGCTCTTTTATAAATATCTCGCGCTATTGATTCATTTTTCTCTACGCCAGTACCATTCTCAAACATATACGCTAACCTTAAACAAGCAGGTATATACCAAAACTTAGCACACGTATAGTCATAAACATTTGCAGCGTCGCCATACTTGGCTTGATCGTAAAAATAATCACCTAGCTCCTTGCAGCTTACTTTATTTCCAGCCTTACAATCGTTAGTTAGTTTCTCCTGAGCTGTTTGTAACAAAGTATCACGAGTATCTATGGTTTCATTTTTTACTAAAGTGCTATTTTTTGTAGCACTACATCCTGATAAAACAAATAAAAATAACGCAGAAATGCTAAAAATAGTTTTTTTCATATTTATCCTACATTCTACTATAGTTTATAGCCCAACCGATACGTAAATTTAAACTTTAAATTTAAATCTATATAGGCTAGGCTAAGCACATTATATTTAGACACCACCAACTTGATAAGCATCATTTTAAGATATCTCATCTGACAAATGATCGTCTAAACTAGCTTTTTAATCCTTACGCACGACCAATAATATAATATGTTTCCTTGCCATCTAGTTTTTTGATTTTAAATTTATATTTTAATGCCCATTCGCTAACGATATCATTAAAAGCTTTTTTGATCTCGTTGTCGTTTGATTCACATTTGATCTTAAAAACATCTTCGCTATTTGATATAGCTACAAAAGCAAAATGCAACTTTAACTTATCATTTAAATTTAAAATATGTGAAATTTCGTTTTCATCAAAATCACAAGCGGATAAAATCCTTTTTACTTGCTGCAACAAAGCATCATTTATATTGTATCCAAGACCTGTTAAGATCAAATCTAAACTCATTTTTTCTCCTTATTTTTTTGGGTTGTTAAATTTATTCATTAGTACTTTTTTGACTTATAAGAACAGCTTCTATTATCTTTTTTATATCACCATCAAGTATAGCATCTGTTTGGCTGTACGCTTCGCCGCTTCTATTGTCTTTGACTTGTTGATACGGGAAAAGCACGTATGAGCGTATCTGATGACCCCAGCCTATTTCACTTTTTTCTATGGCGTTATTTGCTTCTTGCTGTTTCATAAGCTCAAATTCGTAAAGCCTTGATTTTAGCATTTTCATAGCAGTAGCTTTGTTTTTATGCTGACTTCTGTCATTTTGGCACTGCACTACAATACCTGTTGGTATGTGAGTTATACGTACCGCGCTTTCTGTTTTATTTACATGCTGTCCGCCTGCTCCACTAGCTCTATAATAATCCAACCTAAGATCCTTATCTTCTATTTCTATAGCTATATCATCATCGACTTCAGGGCTTACCATTACACTTGAAAAGCTTGTATGGCGACGTCCTGCACTATCAAATGGGCTAGTTCTAACAAGGCGGTGGATACCATTTTCGGCTTTTAGATACCCATAAGCATTCTCGCCTTTTACGATAAAGCTTACATCTTTTAATCCAGCTTCATCGCCTTCTTGAAAGTCCAAAGTTTCGACTTTAAATCCTTCTCTTTCGCAAAATCTCAAATACATCCTATAAAGCATACTTGCCCAATCATTACTCTCTGTTCCACCTGCTCCTGGATGTATGCTAACTATGGCATTTTTGCTGTCGTCTTCACCACTAAGCATCATAGAAATTTCTAAATTCGTTATCTTATCTTCTAAGCTAGAAGCGTCATCAAAAAGTGAAGAAAGCGTCTCTTCATCGTTTTCGCTATTTGCTAATTCATAAAGATCAAGAGCATCATCCACAGCACTTTTTGCAGCTCTAAATTTATTTAACATACCGACTATTTTTGTCTTTTCTTTTTGTATTTCACTGGCTTTTTTAATGTCATTCCAAAAAGCAGGATCATTTTCTAAAGCCGTGATCTCACACAATCTTTTTTCTATAAACTCAGGCTTGACGATAGAGCTGATATTTTCTATTTTTGTATTTAGTTTTTTTAATAGTTCTGTGTATTCGTAATTGTCCAAATTTATTCCTTGAATTTTTCATAATTTTACCCTATTTTTGGTTAAAATTTAGTTATAGCTATTTTTGATTTTCATAAAATCAGAAGATTTAGTTAAAGCCCTTTAAGAAAATTATGCTAAAATAAGCGATTAAAAATTCTTTATAAAGAGCAGGAAAATGCAAATATTAAAAAGCGTAAGCGAAGTCTTAGAATGGCGCAAAAATGCTAAAGGAAGCGTCGGATTTGTCCCTACTATGGGAGCTTTGCACGGCGGTCACGCATCTTTAATCAAAAAATCAGTAGAACAAAATGACAATACAATAGTAAGTATTTTCGTAAATCCAACTCAGTTTTTACCAGGAGAAGATCTAAGCACTTATCCAAGAAATGAGGAAACAGATATAAAAATTTGTTCTCTTAGCGGTGCATCAGCCGTTTTCTTTCCTAAAGAGAGCGAAATATATGCAAAAGACGAACCATTAATACTAGCACCAAAACATCTCTCAAGTGTACTTGAGGGCGTTTTACGCCCAGGGCATTTTGATGGAGTATGCAGGGTTTTAAACAAATTTTTTAACCTCATCAGACCAGATAGAGCGTATTTTGGAAAAAAAGATGCTCAACAGCTTACTATCGTACAAAATATGGTAAAAAACTTCTTTTTAAATTTAGAGATTGTTCCGTGCGAGATAGTAAGAGGAGGTGATGGACTAGCACTTTCATCAAGAAATACATATCTTAGCGATAGTGAGCTTTGCTACGCACTCAAACTCTCAAGAGCACTTATGAAAGCTTCAAATTTAATAAAAGCAGGAGAGTTAAACTCAAAAGTCATAAAAACAGCTATGCAAGAGTCTTTGGAGCCTTTGAAGGTTGATTATGCCGAAATCGTAAATAGAGACTTTGAAACAATAGAAAAAGTCATTTTGGGAAATAGCATTATTTTAGTAGCAGCCTACGTAGGCAAAACCCGTCTTATAGACAATCTGTGGGTGTAGTATGCCAAACTTATATTTAGTCTCACTTGGATGCAATAAAAATCTAGTCGATAGCGAGATAATGCTAGGACGCCTTAGCTCATATGATATCGTTGATGACCCTAAAAATGCCGATGTTATGATAGTAAACACATGTGGTTTTATAGAGAGCGCAAAAGAAGAAAGCATAAGAGCTATACTTGAACTCGCAAGTTATAAAAAAGAAAATAGCGTACTAGTAGTCACAGGATGTTTGATGCAGAGATATCGTGACGAGCTTATGCGCGAGCTTCCAGAAGTCGATATATTTAGCGGAGTTGGAGACTATGCTAAGATAGATGAGCTTATCCTTAAAAAGCAAAGTTTATTTAGTCCTGAAATTTACTTACAAAAAAGCAATACAAAACGTATCATAACAGGGTCTAGCTACCACGCATACATAAAAATAGCCGAGGGTTGCAACCAAAAATGTAGCTTTTGCGCGATCCCTTCATTTAAAGGAAAACTTCAAAGCAGAAGCATAGAAAGTATAGCTGATGAGGTAAAAGCACTCATAAAAGACGGCTTTAGCGACTTTAGCTTCATCGCTCAAGACACTAGCTCATTTTTGCGAGATTTTGGTATCGAAAGCGGACTTATAAACCTCATAGACGAAATAGAAAAAATTGATGGCGTAAAGGCAGCTAGGATCTTATATCTGTATCCAACTACTGCTAGCCTCTCTTTGATAGAACGCATCATAGCTTCACATAAATTTGTGAATTATTTTGATATGCCTATCCAGCATATAAATGATGATATGTTAAAAATAATGCGTAGAGGCTCATCAAAAGAGCGCTTAAAAGAGCTTTTGACCAAAATGAGAAATGCAAAAGATAGCTTTTTACGAACAGGCGTTATCGTAGGACATCCTGGCGAAACCAAGGAGAGATTTGATGAATTATGCGAGTTTTTGAGTGAATTTAGATTTGATAGAATTTCAGCTTTTGCATATTCTAAAGAAGAAGATACTCTTGCTTACGAAATGGAACAAATAAGTCCAAAAACTATAACAAAAAGACTAAATAAAATAGAAAAAATCATCAAAAAAAGCATTGATGAGAGCTTCAAAAATCTACTAAATAAAACTATAAAAGTTCAAATAAATGGGATAAGCAGTGAGGGCGAAATGTTTTTTGGGGCTAAAAGTATAGTGTGGGATAGGGAAATAGACGGTGAAATTCTCATAAATGATACTCAAATAAAAGATCCTAAAGTGGGCGAAATTTATGATTGTTTGATCACGGATTTTCATGGCGATAAACTTTTAGGAACGATCATTGAGCATTAAACTATCAAATTTAGACGCGTTAAAAAATAAAAAATGTTTGCTAGCATTTTCACACGGAGTTGATAGTACAGCTCTTTTTTATCTTTTAAATGAGCTTGGTCTGGAATTTGACTTAGCTTTTGTAAATTACAAAACAAGGGCTGCGAGCGACTTAGAAGAAGCTAGCGCTAAAGAGCTTTGCTTGAAATTTAATAAAAAAATTTATATCAAAACCGCTCCTTTGGATCTAAAAAACGGCTCAAATTTTGAAAATACGGCGCGCGATATCAGGCATAGTTTTTTTGATGAAATTTGTATAAAATTTGGTTATAACTCACTCATCTTTGCTCATCAGCTAAATGACTGTTTAGAATGGTTTTTTATGCAACTTAGCAAGGGCGCTGGAATAGCAAACTTATGCGGCTTTGAACCGCTTGAAACTAAAATGGCTAAATTTGAAAATATCAAAAAGCAAATTAGTGTAGCTAGACCGCTTATAAATATAAGCAGAAATGAAATTCTAAATTTTTTAAACGAAAGAGATATCAAGTATTTTACAGATATTTCAAATTGTGATATTAAATTTAAACGAAACTATATGAGAACAAAATTTAGCGACGCTTTTATAAACGAGTTTAGCAAAGGAGTTGCAAAGAGCTTTGAGTTTTTAAGAAATGATAAAAAGATGCTTTTGGGAGAATTTATATATGATGATGGAGAGTTTTTCATAGTAAAAAAAAGTGAAAATTCGATAAATCTTATAGATAAAGCAGCCAAAAGACTAGGTGTTTTAATGAGCCAAAAATCAAGACTTTTGTGTCAAAAAAGCGACTGCGTGATGTCTCACAAGATCTGCATAGCTTCTAATGATACGCATTATTTCATATCGCCGCTGAACAAGCAAAAAATGGATAAAAAATTTAAAGAAGAGTGCAGAATACTAAAAATTCCACCACTTATAAGACCTTATCTTTACTCTCATCGGTCTCTTGTAGATCTGTTTCGCCCATATAAACTTTTATCTTAAAGCTTGTATCTATCCTATTTCCATCACTTTGCATAGAGATAGGAAAATCAACTTTTATTATGTTTTCATACTCATTTACAAAATTTAGAAAATTATAAAAATTTTGTGGACTCTTGATAGAACCAGTAACGTTTAACTCATATCTTAAAAATTTCTCGTCTTTGTTCTCTTTAGGAAGTCCAAATAGCTTTACATTGCTAAAAAATCTACCGGTCTGAGCTACGAATTTAATCTCGTTAAAACGGCTAGATATCGCGTCCAAAGGCTTTTCATTTTTTTGTTTTAGATTTTTTAGGTTTAAGTATTCGCCATTATAAACTTGCTCTATCTTATATAAATTTACTGCTTTATCATTATTATTTATCTTCGCATTTTTATAATCTTTTATACTTGGTACTAAAAAAGCAAAAACCATCACTATACAAACAACTATAAATAATAGTGCATAAAATAGCAACTTAAGGATATCTATCTCTTCTAAACTTCTATCTTTATTCATTAAATCCCTCTGAGTTTTCGATCTTATTTGTGCTAATAAAATTTAGCCAACCATTAGGCATTTGATAAAAAGTTGTGCTTGAAGATGAAAATATAGACTTCAAAGGAGCTTCCATAAGAAGTTGATAAGTATCTTTTGATGGTGTTACACCTTTTATAATGAGCAAATTTTTATCTAAAAAAACGTTATTTAGGGTTACTGAATCGGGCACTAAATCAAATAAATTCTGCAAGCTTTTTTTTAAAATATTGTTTGATGAATATATATTTAAAGCAGCGTCTCTCTTGCTAGTCAAAACTGCAATCTCTTTTTTGACTTCAGTGATCTGCGAAACTATACTATCATATTTTTCTTGCTTGGACTGGCTATTTGTATTTAGTGAGTAAGCACCAAATTTTATAGCTATATTTATACAAAAAAAGATAAAAACAACTGCAATTATAAGCATGATCCAAATTTTAGAAAACATAGAAAATATAGGCTTTAGTTTAGGTTTTATAAAACTATAACTCATACATTTAGCTCTCTTATCATTAATTCATTCATATCTTTTATAGTATCTACTTCGTTTATATAAGAATTTATCATCAACTCAGATTCTAAAATATCTATAAAACTTTTATCTAGTTTGTTGTTATCGTAGATGATTATCTTATCTATAAAATTACTATCGTACAGCTCATTTTTATAGTATTCATTTATAGCAGAACGAATGTTATTTAACAAAAAAGTCTCTTTTCCTATATCTCTGACTGACTCTTCTAGATCTCTTGTAGCACCTTCTTGAATATCTTCAAAATCATCTTTTTGCGAGTTTTTAACCACATTGCCCAGATCTTCTAGGCTATCTAATTCGTTGAATTTATCCTCTTCTTTAGAGATAATATTTTCGATATCTGTAGTATCCTCTGCTTTTAGCTCTTTTTCGTCTATTAAGTCATCAACTGTTTTAAAAGCTTTAAAAAATGCTGAAAACTGCATCTTTGTATCGTCAAATATCATCAAAGCAGAACTCTCTTTTAGACTATATACATATAAGATATTTTGATTTTTTTCAAGGTTATTTTTGATTTTCTCATACAATAGAGCAAATGGCGAATATATAAGATTTGGCTGCATATCATTAAAAAATGCTTGCATTTTTTCTATCTCATTTTTATATACGAAAATAGACCAGCCCCCAGCCATAGTTACTATATTTACCGAGTTATAATTTATATTGAATTTAGTATATCCATCTTTGGAGCTTACTGGTAAAGCCCAGTGTTTTGAATTATTTAAAAGCGTACCGACATAAGTCCAGTGAGCTAAATTTTCTTGATTTTTAAGATAAGCGTTAAAATTAGGATCGACTTTATAATTACTACAATCAAAAACCGCTTCTACAGTCTTTATAACTTTTCCGTTTTTGATGACTTGACCGTAAATTTGACACTCTTTATTTTCTGCTAAAACGCTTATATAAAGACTTGGCAAAAATTTTCTAATCCAAGAAGTCATATCTAACCTTAAATTTTGTTATGTATGGTATCAAATTTAGCATTAAAAACACTTTACGACTCTTGCATATGTTTTGCTATGAGTTCTTTAGCCTCGTCTAGACCTAAATTAGCTACGCTAAAAGGCTCACTCAAAGTATAAGTAATCGTACTAAATGGTTTTGGCAAAATCATCTTATCCCAGCTTTTAAACTGCCAAAAATTAGTAGCTGTATATTTTAAAATCACTATATTTACTTCCATTTTTTGAGGTATTACGACGCAACCATCACTTATACTATGTCTTGGCCCTCTTGGTCCATCTGGAGTTATGACTACATCAACACCGGCTTTTATCTCTCTAAAAGCTTGTAAAAGAGCCTTAAGAGCTCCTTTACTAGAGCTTCCTCTTATAGTTCCTATACCAAAATAACTCGATACGGTACTTATTACCCTACCGTCTTTATGGTCTGAGATGATGACTTTTGCATTTTTGCCTTGCCACCATCTTTTAAATACAAAAGGAAACATTGCAAGTTTTCCATGCCAAAAAAGTACTACGCATGGCTCTTTTGATACGGGATTACCGATAAATCTCTTTTTACAAGTCAGATAAATCGCCCATAATATACAAAAAATCACAATAGAAGCAAATTTAATAAACAATCTATCTTTAAATGATTTTTCCATATAAAACCATTCTTTTTGGATCTGTTATCTTAACTTGTACTAATTTACCCAAAAGCTCTTCACTGCCTTTTACTTGAACTAAAAAATTATTTGAGCTTCTTCCAGCTACACTTGCGTTTTCTCTTAGCTCTTCAAAATATACTTCATGCACAGCTCCCATCTGAGTAGCGACTATCTCATCTAGCATTTTAGTGTGCAGATCTTGAAGCAAGGCTAAGCGTGCACTAGCTGTTTTTTCATCGATCTTGTTTGTCATCACAGCAGCAGGAGTAAGCGGACGAGGCGAGTACTTAAAACTGAAGATTTGCTCAAATTTGACTTTTTCCATAACTTGCAACGTATCTTCAAAGTCAGCTTCACTCTCACCAGGAAACGCAACTATGATATCAGTTGATATAGCAACGCCTGGGCAAAGTTCTCTTAATTTTAAAGCACGCTCAATAAACCACTCTTTACTATAACCTCTTTTCATAGCTTTAAGAATCGCAGTTGATCCACTTTGTAAAGGCATATGCATTGATTTACAAATTTTAGGATTCTTGCTAAAAACTTGTAAGAATTTATCATCCATATGTAAAGGATGCGGACTAGTAAAACGAATCCTCTCTACACCATCAACTTCGCTTATCAAATTTAAAAGATCGCTAAAATCGAGTTTTTCATGAGCTCCAGAAAACCTTTTGCCATAATTATTTACGTTTTGACCTAGTAAAAATATCTCTTTTGCACCGCCATTAGCCGCTTTTCTTACTTCATTTAAAATAATATCTTTTGGTATGCTTATCTCATCACCCCTAGTTTGAGGCACTATACAATACGTACATTTCTTATCGCAACCTATCATTATATTTACGAAACTTTTATATGGACTTGAGCGAAAATCTCCAAAAGCGTACTCGCTCTCATCGTGATTTATATCTACACTTACGAATTTAGGCGTATTTACAGCTATGCTTATCTTTGAAACATTTCTTGCCCCAAGAACAAAATCAACATAAGGCGCTCTTTTAAAAACCTCACTTCCAAGGTGACTTGCAGTGCAGCCACAAACTCCTATTTTAGCACCTGCTTTCTTAGCTTTTTCGTAAGCTCCGATCTCACTAAAAAGTTTATGAACTGGCTTTTCTCTAACTGAGCAAGTGTTTATGAGGATCAGATCTGCACTTTGCAAATCATGCGTTACTTCATAATCTTCTTTTTCTTTTAGTTCTGCGATGATATGTTCGCTATCTCTGACATTCATCGCACAACCTAAAGTTTGGATGAAAAGTTTCTTTTTTACGCTACTCAAAGGATATGAACCTCATACATATAGTCATTTTCATCAAGACCGTATTTTACCGTTCTGTGATAAACGCTAAGGCCTTTTTCCTCAAAATACTCAACTAGACCGATCAGCTCTTTATGAGAGTTTTCTTTATCAAAATAAAATATTTTACCACCATCTTTAGCGACTGCGGCTTCTATCTTATCTAAGCTTATAGTTTTTGGTTTATTATCAAGTTCTGTCCTAGCTAACTTTAACTCCATCATCTATCCTTTATTTTGTATAGTTTTAACTCGTGAGCATAGCAAAATTTGAGTTAAATTTCGTTTAAAACAAGGCTTAAATTTAAAATATCTTTCCTAAAGACTTAAAGAAAATAAAAGTAAAGATTAGTTAAAATATCGTACTTGCAAATTTTAAATCTCCCAAAATTTATTATTTTCAATAAAGATTTTCAAAGGATTTTTTATGGAAAAAATTTCAGATATTATAGAATCGATAGCAAACGAAAAGGGTTTGAGCTATGATGATGTTAAAGACAGAATTTGCATAGCTTTCGTAAATGCCGCAAAAAGACTTTATGGATCGCAGTGCGAATACGAAGCTACTCTTGATCAGCTCACGAAGTGTATCCATTTATACCAAAAAATTCTTGTAGTAGAAGATAGTGATGAAAGGCTTGATGAGGAGCATTTTATCAGCTTAAAAAAAGCCCACGAAGTTGATTCTAGTCTTGAGATAGGCGATAGTTTAAACTATGAGTTAAATATAGACGGTCTTGGACGTACTGGCGCAGGAGTTCTCTCACGCGAGATAGAATACCACATACAAAGACTTATCGAAGAAAAAATTCATGAAAAGTATAGCTCAAAAATAAATACATTAGTGTTCGGTACTGTCACTAGAGTAGATAGCGATGAAAATACCTATATCGAGATAGATGAGATTCGCGCGGTTATGAGTATGAAAAATCGTATAAAAGATGAAAAATTCAGAGTTGGAAATACAGTAAAAGCTATCATAAAAAGTGTAAATTTAGATAAAAAAGATGGAATAAGAGTTGAGCTTTCACGCACATCGCCTAAATTTCTTGAAGCGCTTTTAAAAGCTGAAGTTCCAGAGATCAAAGATGGCGGCGTAGTGATACACAACAGCGCTAGAATACCTGGTAAAAAAGCAAAAGTAGCACTATACTCAAATAGTCCTAGCATAGATCCAGTCGGTGCTACAGTAGGCATAAAAGGCGTTCGTATAAACGCAGTGAGCGCAGAGCTAAACGGTGAAAATATAGATGCTATCGAGTATAGTAGCGAGCCAACTATCTTTGTAGCTAGGTCTTTAGCTCCTGCTATCATAAACTCAGTAAAGATAGAAGGAAATAAAGCCATAGTCTCACTAGTAGCAGAGCAAAAAAGCAAAGCCATAGGAAGTAGTGGCATAAATATACGCCTTGCAAGTATGCTAACTGGTTATGAGATAGAGCTTCATGAAGTAGGAAGCGCGGCAAAAGAGATAAACAACGAAGAGGGACTCAAAAACCTAAAAGCTTTATTTGGCGATATGTAGTAAATTTAGAGTATTTACTAGACGATCCCTCACCGATAAATTTTGATTTTACTTGAATATAGTATTCAAATTTATAACATTTTAAATATAATTTTTGTTATAATTTCAAGAAAATATCGAAAGTTTTGTATGCCAGGTATTAGTTCAAACAAATATACAAATCATATATCGGGGGGGGTATAAAAATAAATTTATAATACATACTTATGATTACTTTTAAATTTAAATAAAGTTTATTTAAATTTCTACTTTATAATCAATTTATCAAATACATAAATGCAAAAGGAGCAGACATGAAGTCATTAAACGCTAAAGTGATATCGATAATATTTACTATCGCAGCACTATTAGTTTTTCTATTTATATCTATAGAAATTTTACTTTCAAAAGCAAATTCTTCTTTTGAAACTTACACAAGCACAAACGACAAATACGATTATCTAAACGTAGGATTGATAGAAGCTTATCAAACAAGCGTTGCGATAAGAAATTTAAATATCTTCGGCTACGAAGAGACTGCGGCTAAGAATTTAGAAAGTTCTTTAAACGGTTTTATCAAAAATACAAATGACTATCTAAAAGAAGCCGGTAAAAACGATATCTTGCAAAATGTATTTAACGCTTTTGCATCAAAAAACCAAAGCTTTTTAGATAACATAAAATCAAACAAAGAAATATCTGATCAAGATATCAAAGATATAACCGTAATTTGGAGAAGCTTAAAAAAAGCAATGCAAGATGAAATGAACAAACTAAGCAAAGTAGAAGAGACAAATCGAGCCGGTTTTGAAGAAACGGTAAATGCCTTAGTTATGTATGCTTCAGTGCTGATAATAGCGATAATAATTCTCTCAAGCTTAATATTGTGGTTTTCAAAAATATACCTTATAAATTCCATCAAATCTATAAATGATGGTCTCAAAAACTTCTTTGACTTCCTAAACCATAAAAATAACAATCCAAAAGATATAAAACTAAACTCTAATGATGAGTTTGGAGTAATGGCTAAAATGATCAATGAAAACATAAATTTAGTCAAAGAGAATTTAAATCAAGACTCTATAGCTGTAAATGAGTCTCTTCAAAGAGCAAAAGAGGTAGAAAACGGAAATCTAAGTGTAAGAATAACTTCTAAACCAGCATCACCAGGATTAAATCAATTAAAAGATGTATTAAATAATATGTTATCTGCATTAGAACAAAAGATAGGAAGTGATATAAACGTTATTCAAAACACGTTTGATAGCTTTAAGAATTTAGACTTCACTAGTAAGATACCAGAGGCTAAAGGTGAAGTAGAAAAAGTAACTAATCTACTTGGTAATGAGATCACAAAGATGCTAAGCGATAACCTAGCTCAAGCAAATAATCTACAAGAAAAAGCAAATAGTCTAAAAACTCTAGTAGATAGTTTAAATACTTCAACTAAATCTCAATCAGATAGTCTTCAAGAAAGTGCAGCTGCTGTTGAAGAGATGAGTAGTTCTATGGAAGCTATAAATGAAAGAACTGCTGAAGTTATAAAACAAAGCGAAGATATCAAAAACATCATAACTATCATAAGAGATATTGCTGATCAAACAAATCTTTTAGCACTAAATGCTGCCATTGAAGCAGCCAGAGCTGGAGAGCATGGACGTGGATTTGCAGTAGTTGCAGATGAAGTTAGAAAACTAGCTGAGAGAACTCAAAAATCTCTAGGAGAGATTGAAGCAAATGTAAATATCTTAAGTCAAAGCATAAATGAAGTATCTCAAAGTATCAATGAGCAAACAGAAGCTATAAATCAAATAAGTCATAGCGTAGTAAGCGTTGATGAGCTAACTAAACAAAATGTTACTATAGCAAGTGATACTAATAGAGTTACTAAAGAAGTAGAAGGTATTGCTGATATTATAGTTAATGAAGTTAAGAAGAAGAAATTTTGATCGCTCTTGCGAAAATTCGTAAATTTTTTATATAATCCTCAAAAATATTTGGGGATTATATGTTTTGCATAAAACAAATTTATTCACAAAAACAAGAGATAAAAAAATCAACTTTTATAAGCTATCTATGCCCATTTTACGAGTTTGAACATCTACATAAACAGCTAAAAGCAGAGCATCAAAAAGCAGTCCATATTGTATGGGCCTATAGGCATTACAACAAATACTTACAAATCGTAGAAAACTTAAGCGATGATGGGGAGCCAAAAGGAAGTTCAGGTGCGCCCAGCTTAGATGCTCTGCGTGGCGCTGATCTCATAGATGTCGCAGTTTTTATAGTGCGATATTTTGGTGGAATAAAACTTGGCGTTGGTGGCTTAGTTAGAGCGTATAGTAGCAGCGTAAATTTAGCTATAGCTAACGCAGAATTAATCAAATTTGAGATAAAAGATGAGTGTAGATTTTTTGTACCTTTTGCTTTGATAAGTAGATTTTTACACTATTTTGAAAAGTCAAATTTAAGCGAGATATCAAAAGACTTTACGCTTGATGGTTGTGAGTTTGAGTTTAAATTTACTCAAAATGAATTTTTTGATTTTTGGAATTTTTCAAAACAGTTTTTGCAAAGTGGCTTTAGCATTTTAGCCGTGCCACTAAGTGCAAAAAACCTATTTTGATCTTATTAAAAAATTTAAATCAAACATATATATAATCACTCATCACAGGAGTAAGACCTACATTTATGATTGATTTTTTCATATCTACGACATCTCTTTCATCGCTTATCTCAAACTGACCGTCGCCTCTATCATCTTCTTTTTTTCCGCCATGCTCACCGATAGCCACGCTCACTCCAGCAGATACTTTTGTCACGCCAAGTTTTATAGCGTGATCTCTAAAATGAGCGTTTTCTCTTGTACTAAGAGTGATATTTGCATAAGGCAAAAATAGACGATAAGCCATAATAACTTGCAAAAGCTCTTTTTCACCTACATCTCGCGGATTGATTTTTTTATTATTTATGATAGGACGAAGTCTAGGAACAGAGATGGATATCTCAGCATGAGGATACTTTGACTGAAGCAAATAGGCGTGAAGACCTGTTGCCATAGCATCTTTTCTAAAATCATCTATCCCAAGCAAAGCTGCAAACGCCACGCCTCTCATACCGCCCATCAAAGCTCTTTCTTGAGCGTTTAGCCTATATGGAAAAATACGTTTATTGCCCTCAAGATGAATCTTTTCGTATTTTACGGGATTATACGTCTCTTGAAACACAGTCACAAAATCAACTCCACATCTATGTAAAAATGCGTAATCATCACTATTTAGCGGATAAATTTCTACTCCAACCACATTAAAATATCTTTTTGCAAGCTCACAAGCTCTACCTATATAACTAACTGGTGTTTTACTTTGACTTTCACCAGTTAATATAAGTATCTCTTGAAGTCCGCTTTTTGCAATATTTTCAAGCTCTTTTATGATAGCATTTTCATCAAGCTGCGCTCTTTTTATCTCATTATGAACGTTAAAACCACAATAAACGCAGTTATTATCGCAATGATTTGCTATATAAAGTGGAGTAAAAAGATAGATATTTTTGCCGAAGTATCGCTCTTTTACGCTTTTTGCAACCCTAGCCATATCTTCTAAAAAAGGTGCCGCAGCCGGACTTAGTAAAGCTTTAAAATCATCAAGACTTATCTTATCATTACTAATTGCTTTTAAAACATCTTCACTAGAAAAACTATCAAAGTCGCTCTCTTGCCACTCTTTTAAGATCCTATCCATAACGCTATGGTCTATGATTTCTTGGTTTTCGAGATATTTCATATGGTCGCTTCTATCTCGCATTTTAATCCCTTAAAAATCCAGTTAGTGGAGAGCTTGCATCTGCTATGCTTTTTACTCTCCCAAGTCCTGCTAAATACGCACTTCTACCGGCTATTACGGCTTGGCTAAAAGCTCTTGCCATAGCTCTTATGTCATTTGCTGTTGCTATGGCCGTATTTGCCATCACAGCAGCGCACCCCATCTCCATAGCCGCGCAAGCCTCGCTCGGTCTTCCAAGACCGGCATCTACTATGATAGGTATATCTATCTCATCGATTAAAATTTGAATTATTTCACGGTTTATCAGCCCTTTATTTGAGCCAATCGGAGCAGCTAAAGGCATAACCGCACTCGCTCCAGCACTTACTAAATCCCTAGCAACGACTAAGTCTGGATACATATAAGGAAGTACTTTAAAGCCCTCTTTTGCCAAATTCTCAGTTGCTTTTATGGTCTCGAAATTGTCTGGAAATAGATATTTAGTATCTTTGATGACTTCTACTTTTATAAAATCTCCACATCCAAGTTCTCTTGAAAGCCTTGCTATACGCACAGCTTCATCTGCATTTCTAGCGCCGCTAGTGTTTGGTAGAAGTGTCACATTTTTTGGTATGAACTCGGTTATGCTTTCATTTTTATCTTTATTTACACGCCTTAAAGCTAGAGTTACTATATCTACTTTAGCCTCTTCTACGCAAGCTTTTATAAGCTCTGGGTTAAATTTACCAGATCCCATTATAAATCTTGACCCAAACTCTACTCCGCCTAAAATAAATTTATCCATCTTGCTTTACCTTATTAATTAATATTTCTAAAACTTTATTTGCTTGATGCATCGCACATATCCCAACACGTGGCGCCATAAGTCCATTTCCTAAACTAGCCGCACTGACTAAATCACCGCATATATATAAATTTTTTGCTAGTTTTAGCGTCTTTATCTCTTCGCTCCTACCATATCCAGCCATTCCACTAGCTGCTACTATCTCTTTATTTTTTAGCGAGTTTATGAGCATAGCTTTTGAAGTTGGATTATCAAAGCATTCACACACGACATCGCAGTTTTTAAAAACGTCATTTACGTTTGTTTCATCAAGCTTTATGGTTTCAAACTCAACTTTTACAAATGGATTTATAAGCCCCATAGTCTCACAAAGAGCTTCTGTTTTAAAGCGTCCGATATCTTTTATAAAATATTGTTGGCGATTTAAATTTGATGGATCTACTGTGTCAAAATCAACTAGTTTTAAATACCTTGTCCCTACTCGTCCAAGAGCTATAGCTACACTGCTTCCTAGTCCTCCCAGACCTGCTACACCTACTTTTGCTTGTTTTAGAGCTTTGGTTACTTCAGGAGAGTTTCTTGAACTCATCATCTCTTCTAAACACTGGAGTGGCGGCATCTGTCCTTTTTTGATAAAAACTATGCTATCTCCGTCATTGATCTCTAGATTTTCACTAACGCTAAAACCTTTATATATCGTTAGTTCATCAACTATATTTAACTCAGCTTTAAGTCCAGCTAAATCTTTTACGCAAGTTTTATAATCTTTGGAATTTACTCTTATATTTTTCATTTTGGAATTATAACTTATATAAAGTAAGTTTTATTTAAATTATGATTTTATTTGTCCTATTTAAATTTATTTTAACTATGAAAAAGTATGTGAAATATTTATTTTTATTTGACTGAGTATTGGTAAAATGCTAGGCGATAAGCTAGACCAAATCATCCGCCTCCAACGAACTCTACGATTTCTAAACTCATATCAGGTTCTAGCAAAAACTCTTCCCACTTCGTTTTTCGTACGATCTCTTTGTTGCATTCCACAGCGATAAGCTCTAGATTATAACCATTTTGCTCTAGCCACTGCTTTAGACTGATACTTTTTGCTACTTCTACTATATTTGAATTTACTTTTATATTCATCTCTTATCCTAAATTTATACTTTTTATATTATACATCATACAAACTTAACATAAAAAGTCATATAGATATAATTATTATCAAATAAATTTGTGTAATTTCTACACAAATATAACGATATTATATAATAATTTTAAATTTATCACAAATCAATAAGAAGTTTTAAGCAAATTTATAAGAAAATGAACGCTACTAAAGATTTTAAAACAAAAGGAGAGAATTTGAAGTTGTATCAAAAACTTCTGTGGGTACTCGTATCCATTATCGGTGCTTGGGCTTTTGGTGTCTTGGCGCTAAACAAAGGCGAGAGTATCAGCGCAACATGGCTAGTTGTAGCTAGCATTTGTATCTATATGATCGGCTACACGTTTTATGGAAGATTTATCGCTTTTAAGGTTCTTAGACTAGATGATAACCGTGCTACTCCAGCCTACACTATGAATGACGGTAGAGACTATACTCCTACAAACAAATACGTACTTTTTGGTCACCACTTTGCAGCCATTGCAGGAGCTGGTCCACTTGTAGGCCCGGTAGTTGCGGCTCAAATGGGCTACTTGCCAAGTATGATATGGCTTTTAGTCGGTGTCGTTTTAGCAGGAGCCGTACATGACTTTATCGTACTATTTATGTCTGTAAGAAGAAATGGTAAAAGCCTTGGCGAAATGATAAAAGAAGAACTTGGCGGATTTACCGGCGGCGTTGCTATGATAGGAATTTTCTTTATTATGCTTATCATTGTAGCTATACTTGCTATGGTTGTCGTAAAAGCTCTAGCTGATTCTCCTTGGGGATTATTTACCATAGCTATGACTATTCCTATTGCTATATTTATGGGAATTTATATGAGATTTTTACGTCCTGGTAAAGTCATAGAGGCTTCTATCATCGGTTTTGCTCTTCTTATGATATCTCTACTTGGCGGTCACTATGTAGCGATAGATCCATTTTGGAGCAATGTATTTTCTCTAAAAGGCACAACTCTAGCATGGCTTACTATAGCTTATGGATTTATAGCAGCTATACTTCCTGTATGGTTCTTGCTTGCACCACGCGATTATCTAAGTACGTTTTTAAAAATCGGCGTTATAGTTGGTATGGTTATAGCTATACTTATAGTTGGACCTGAGATTAAAATGCCTGCGGTTACTTCATTTACGGACGGTACTGGACCAGTATTTCCTGGACCACTATTTCCATTTTTATTTATCACTATAGCTTGTGGTGCGATATCAGGTTTCCACGCTCTGATTTCAAGCGGAACTACTCCAAAACTTGCCGAAAAAGAGAGCGAGACACTATTTATCGGATACGGCGCTATGCTTATGGAAAGTCTTGTAGGTGTTATGGCTTTGGTCACTGCTACCATACTCACCCCTGGACTTTACTTTTCTATCAACACATCTAGCACTCTTCTTGGACTAGATGCAGCAAGCGCCGCAGCTTATATAACAAATTTAGGATTTACCGTAACGCCTGAAGAGATCTTAGGTCTTGCAAAAAGCGTTGGCGAAGAAACTATGATGAGCAGAACCGGTGGTGCGCCTACATTTGCAGTGGGTTTAACACTTCTATTCCACGAGATAATGGGTGGAGTTGAAGCAATGCCTTTTTGGTACCACTTCGCGATACTGTTTGAAGCATTATTTATCCTAACAGCGGTTGATGCTGGAACAAGAACCGGTAGATTTATGATACAAGATATACTAGGTAACGTTTATAAACCTATGGGCGATACAAAAAATTTATTTTACGGTGTAGTTGCTACTTTTATATGTTGCACTGGCTGGGGATACTTGCTTTATAGTGGCGTTACTGATCCTATGGGCGGTATATTTACTCTTTGGCCGTTATTTGGTGCATCAAACCAAATGCTAGCTGGCATCGCCCTTATGCTTGGAACCGTAGTATTATTTAAAATGGGTAAAGCAAAATACTCATGGGTTACAATCGCTCCTCTTGTTTGGGTTTTGGTAACTACTATGTACGCAGCATTCCAAAAACTACTTCCAGCAAACGGAGATAGAGTTCATGACGCAGTAAGCCACGTAGCAACTGCTCAGAATATGGCTAAAAAGCTAGAAACATTAACCGATCCAGCTGCGATAGCTAAGACCGAAGCAGTCATCAGAAACAACGTAATAGACGCAGTCTTATGTGGATTTTTTATGATAGTTGTAGTCGTAGTAGCAGTGCAAACTTTTAGGATCTGTTTTAGAATTTACAAAGACGGTAACGATAAAGCTTATCCACTTATGGAAAGCGAATACAAAAAAGCGAGTGAATACAAAGATGCTGTTTGCTAAACTAAAAAAAGTCTGGCAAGCGTATGAAAAACTTGATGAAGCCCTTTATCCTTTGATAGGACTTCATCAATATGAAAAGTATTTGAAGCATTTCAACAAGCACCACCCTGGAGAGCAACCACTTTCTAGAGCGCAGTTTTTTAGAGAAGCTCAAGACGCTAAAGCCAAAAATGTAAAATGTTGATAAACTTGGAATGGTTTAGGTTAAACCGTACGAAACCAAAGTTTATCAAATTTATATAAATCGTTATTGTAGTAGTTATCTACAAATTTTTATGTTTTTTTGTTAGAATTTAAACTCCGCATTTATTCCGCCGGTGACTCCTTCTCTTTTACCAGTAAGCCCTTGTAAATTTAGATCTAAAGTCAAAGGTTTAAACGGTGTTTTAAATTTAAATCCAAATTCGCCTATAGCGGTATTTCCTCTTAAGGTAGGTGAAACTAGATCTTGATTTTGAGTTAAATTTGTAGCTTTTGCATCAGAGTTAAATTCTCTTTCAAACGCTGCTCCACCATAAATCTCAAAATTATCATCTAAATAGTACGAATACCTACTTCCGAGTCTTGCACGGATAGAGTTTGAGTTGTAATATTTGATCTTTTCACCGATCACTTCTATCTCATCACTACCCAAACGAGTTACGAAAAACTTCGTATAAATATCTAAATTTGAAACGCTATTTAGCTCAAATATCTTACCAAACCCTATATGTCCACCCCAGTATATCCTAGAGCTTTCAAACTCAGCATTTTGGCTTGGATTTATATCGCTACTTTTATAGTCCGAATAAACCCTACCAGCTCTTACGCTCGCTTCTAAATAATAATTTTTGATCATATCAAATTTGCCTAAAAATCCACCGCCGTAGTATTTATTATCACCTCAACCGTGAGCCGAACCTACAGCTCCAAAATCATTATAGCTATCATAGTTACCAAATCCAGCTTCAACAAAAGCTCCATACATAAATGCATCATTTGCTTGTTTGCTTACGCCCGCTATAAAGCTAAGTCCTTTTACATCGACGTGAGAACCTGAATTTAGTCTAACGTTTTGACCTCCTAAGGCACCGAAATTTGAGCTTTCTCCTCCATTACCCATAGTAGCAGATGAGGCGTTTTTCATACCGCTTGAGCTAGCCATCTCTGCTCCTTCATTTACCATAGCACCCATCATAGCACTCGTTTCAGCGATATTTTTTTGTTTTTCATTGTCTTCTACCTCAGAAACTCTCGCAACTATTTTTTTAACATCTTGACTATTTTGTTCATTTGGTGCAGATAGACTAAATGTATAAATTTTTGAAACTCCGCTTACCACTTTTTGGGTTCTTGCTTGTCCATCTAGCGTATTTGTCAAATCGCTAGGGGCTTTTATGATGCCATGTGTTTTTTCTATGAGTTTTATCTCATCACCTAAATTTAGTTTTATACCCCCTGTAGACATAGCTACACCTATTTTTGATCTACTTAGATCAGTTACTTCTGTAGCACTTAAAGTAAGCACGGTATCATCTTTGGCGATATTTTCAGGTAGATAGAAATTTAAAAACTCGAAATTTTTAATATCTTTTATAGAGATACTTTTTTTATTTTTGATAATAAGAGTATTGCCTGTAAAGACATCTTTGACTGTTTGTTTATTAGGATCAAACTTATTAGGATTAAGATAACCGCCGTAAAGTATAATATCGTTGGCAAATGTAATATTTTTACCGTCGCTTCCATCTATAATTACCCTATTATTTACGGCTACTTGACTTGCTGTATCTATTTTCCCAGCGTAAATATCTTTTTTAAATTCACCGCCTTTTATCTCTACTGTATTTGAATAAGCAGATTTGTTGTTATTATTTTCACCACCGGCGACGTATCCATTTATAGTACCACCGGTTATTAAAACCTTATTATTATATATATCGCCACCTCCGCTATGGACTGCAGAAGTTGCGGCACCTACTACATTTTTTATAGTTCCACCTTGCACCTCAACGGTATTATTATAAGCCTTATTTGTATCGACTGCAGAGATATTTGCACCATATACTGTATCTATAATTCCACCGGTAACTAATACACAATTATCATAAGCATCACTATCGTTTGAAAAACCAGCCATAGCAATTTGTAAATTTCCACCATTTATTATAAGTTTATTATTATAAGCTTTGCCTTTTTCAGAAGAAGCGGTATATACGTATTCGGTAACTTTACCGTTGATTATGGTAAAGGTATTATTATACACATCTTCATCTGTTTTTACATCTACAACAAAAGCTTGTTTTGGATTTGTTACGCCCAAATCATCTGGATTATAATTAAAAGTTAGTTTATTTCCGTTAGTTATATTATCACTAAGTATAAAATTAAACCCTGGTTGTTGTGGTTTTAAATGACTGCCTCCGTTTTTGCCATCATAAGTAAAATCAATAGGATCAGCAGAATAAAGCGCACTGCACAGGGCTAAACTAAACAGTGAAAATCGCTTCATACCCCCCCCCTCATTTCTATAACTTTAAAATATTTATTTTGCATTAAACTCCCTTGTAATATTTGATAAATTAAAATTATAAAAATTGGCATTATAATAAAAAATTTCTTAAATTTAAATTTATTATTGATATTTGATATTTAATTGATTAGATAAAATCCAAATTTAAGTAGTTTAAATTTGGATTATTTCTCTGCTATATTCGTATTTATCTTTTAGATATGTAGAACTCAACAAAATAGAGTGTATTTTGTATATTAAAATATCAAAGCTCACAACTTTCGCGGTATTCTTCGTAAGTGCCTTTAAAGTCGACTATCTCGCCATTACCTTTTAGATGCAAAATTCGATTTGCGAATGCATCTATTAGCTCTCTATCGTGGCTGACACAGATACAGCTTCCGCTAAAGCTATAAAGCGCTTCGCCTAAAGCGATGATGGCTTCAAGATCAAGGTGGTTATTTGGTTCATCAAGTACTAGCAAGTTTGCCCTTTGGAGCATAAGCTTAGAAAGCATAAGTCTATGCTTTTCGCCACCGCTCAAACTGCCGACTTCTTTTTCTTGTTCTAGCCCACTAAAAAGCATTCTTCCAAGGCATTTTCTTATCTCATCTAGATCTTTATTTTTAGAGTCTTGTAGCCACTCATAAAGCTTCAAATTTCCACTTATTTTGTTTGAGCTATCTTGCGCAAAATATCCAAGCTCGATAGTAGCTCCGATATGGATTTTGCCACTATCAGCTGGCATTTCGCTCATTATGATCTTACACAAAGTCGATTTTCCCACACCGTTACTTCCGATGATAGCTACTTTATCGCCTTTATTCATCTTAAAACTAAAGTCTTTTAGTATGATTTTATCATCAAAGCTCTTATTTAGATTCGTTAGCTCGATCAGCTCATTGCCTATCTCGCGATTTGTTCTAAAAAGTATGCTAGGATCACGCCTACTTGATACTGCGATATCTGCGATATCAAGCTTTTCGAGCTGTTTTGCTCTACTTGTAGCTTGTCTTGCTTTACTAGCATTTGCACTAAAACGGGCAATGAATTTTTCTAACTCTTCTTTTTCTTTTAGCTTCTTATCGCGTTCCATCTCAGCTTGTCTGCTCATCAAATTTGCAGCGATATACCAGTCATCATAGTTTCCTACAAACTCTCTGATACGTTTAAAATCCACATCTAAAATATGCGTACAAACACGGTTTAAAAAGTGTCTATCGTGGCTGATGACCACAAGAGTTCCCTCGTGATTTATGAGTTCACGCTCTAACCACGCTATAGCGTCAAGATCTAGGTTGTTTGTCGGCTCATCTAAGAACAAGATGTCTGGTTTTGGGAACAAGACTTGAGCTAAAAGCACCTTAAATTTATCCGAACTCTCAACCTCGCTCATAAGCTTATCAAAACTATCAAATCCAAGTGAGCTTAGGATTTTTTCTATGCGTGTTTCATATTCATAAGTCGGATCTTCTTCGGCACTGATGATCTCAAGCTCACTCAAACGCTCATTTATCTCATCTGTAAATTCTTCGCTCATATAGAGTTTTTCTTTCTCTTTTACCGCGTCATAAAGCCTTTTATTACCATATAATACGGCGTCTTTTATAGAAAAATTCTCAAACGCAAACTGGTCTTGACCCAAAACTCCAACTTTTTTACCATTTTCTATCACGATATCGCCGCTAGTGTGTTCTACTTCGCCACTTAAGATCTTTAAAAATGTAGATTTTCCAGCACCGTTTGCACCGATAAGACCGTAGCGATTATGTGCATTTAGTTTTAAATTTACATCTTCAAAAAGAAGTTGTTGCCCAAATCTTTGTGTTAAATTTTTGACTTCTAACATACTTTTCCTTAGTGCAAGTCAGCATTTAGCTTGATAGCTCTTTTGCTAATGCTTGCTGTGATTTGTCCGTTTTGGCTATTTTGACGATAATGAAGTCCGTTTAGATTTGCAAGCTCAAGCGCTTTGTAAATATCGCGATCAAATTTAAAATCCGGATTTATCTTAGCTAGTTCGGCTCTGTTTTTCTCATCTATAAACACCTTAGTTCCCTCTAAAATAGCAATACCAGCATCCACGATACAATTATCGCCAAGAGGCACTCCAGTAACTGAGTTTGCACCGAGCAGACATTTTTTACCTACGCTTATAGCATTTCCGTTTGTTCCACTTAATACGCCTAAAATCGACGCTCCACCACCCACATCGCTTCCATCGCCAACACTTACTGAGCTACTTACCCTGCCCTCTACCATCACTGATCCAGTGGTTCCAGAGTTGAAATTTATATATGCGGCTCCTGGCATAACAGTCGTTCCAGCTGCCAATTGAGCGCCCATACGTACTTTTGCTGAGTCTAGTATCCTAGTGTTGTCAGCTGGCACGATATGGCTTAGATAGCGTGGGAATTTATCTACGCTTACTATAGACGGATACCAACCTTTCATTTTAAGCCAAATTTCATTCTCTCTTAGATATTCAAGCTCATAAGGCACGCCATGAGAGTCCCAAGCTAAATTTGGAAGTATTCCAAAAGCTCCGTTTAAGTTGATACCTCTGATTGCTACCTTGCTAAGCGATAAAAGATAAAGCTTTAGATACACACTCTCCACACTCATAGGAGCCGAATCTTCATATATAAATGTTACGACAAATTCGCTTTGTTCGTCACTTTCTTCGTTTAATATCTCGTCTAAAACTAGCAAATTTTGGATATTTTTATGTTTATCGCCTTTGCTTTGTGGCACTAAAAAGTCAAAAACTTCCAAAGCATCTCTAACGGCAGGAGCTGTGAGCGCTACTACGCATTCGCTTTGGCTAAAGTCGATCTTAAGTCCGTTTTTTTCTATAGCCCAGACTAAAACAGCAGCGCTTCCGTAGTTTTCTTTGTAGTTTACTACGCTGTAATTTACACTAAGACTTTTATGACTTTTACCTTTTTGCACTCTACCTATAGCAAAAGCTAGCGGGTCTTTATAGCCGTCTTTAGAGCGAATTTCATCTGTGAATTTTTTAAGATCATCTAGATTTTTAATGCTCATAATATTCCTTTAAATTTATAATTTTTGGCTGATTATAGCTAAAAGTATATTAGAACTAAATTTGACGAGATATTTTGGTAATCTTAATGAATAAAATTTGAGTTATTTTATAGCTATCGCTTATGGGTACGTTTAAAACGTACCCCGTTAAAGCAAATTTAAAATGTTAATAAGATAAGTCTTAGTGACAAGCGGCCTTTCCACTCATATCTGGTTGAATAGCAGAGTTATCGGCTCCACCATTTGCGTTTATCTCTTCTATCTTTTCCCAAAGCTTAATAGCAGCGGCGTCATATCTTTTTGCACTAACCGAGTTTGGCTCATAGAAGCTTACTGGTTTTCCAGTATCCCCACCTATCCTGATGCTTGGCTCGATAGGGATCTGAGCTAAGATATCTACTTTGTATTCTTTAGACAAACTTTCCGTGCCGCCCTTGCCAAATATATCATACTCCTTACCACAATCAGGACATATAAATCCACTCATATTTTCTACTATTCCAGCGATCGGAATATGTAATTTATTGAACATATCAAGGCTTCTTGCTGAGTCGTCAAGCGCGACTGTTTGAGGAGTGCTTACGCATATTCCAGCAGTTACCGGAACGCTTTGAGCTAGAGTGATCTGTGCATCGCCAGTTCCTGGAGGCATATCTAAAAATAACACATCTAGATCGCTCCACATAACGTCATTTAGTAACTGAGTGATGGCTTTCATTATCATAGAACCTCTCCACATAAGTCCTTGACCATGGCTTATAAGTACGCCCATACTCATCATCTCGATACCATGAGTTTGCAATGGAGCTAGTCTTTGACCTACTACTGTGGGCTCTGTATTTTCACATCCTAACATTCTAGGGATATTTGGACCATAGATATCAGCATCTAAAAGTCCTACTTTCTTACCTAGTTTTGCCATAGATATCGCCAAATTTAGCGTGGTAGTAGATTTGCCTACACCGCCTTTTCCACTACTTACCATTACGAAATTTTTGATTTGTGGGGCTATATTTTGCCCGCTTCTGCTATTGCTTTTTTCAGGCTCCATTTTTGGGGCTTGGATCACTACTTTTTTACCTAAATTTAAAGCTTCTATATCCATCTTTACCTTAGTTGCTACTTCTGGTTTTGATGAAACTATCTCTACGACGATATCAGGATCTAGTGATTTTACAAAATCAAACTCAACTATACTTTTTTTAAATCCCGGATATATAACCTTTTTTAACTCTTCTAGTATCTGCTCGTTTGTCATTTATTCTCCTTAGGATAACTTTCACATTCGTTTTTTGCTATCTCTTTACTTATCTTATAAGCACAGAATTTAGGCCCGCACATAGAGCAAAACTCAGCTTCTTTAAATACGTCTTGAGGCAAACTCTCATCGTGAAGCTCTCTTGCTTTATCTGGATCTAATGCTAGCTCAAACTGTTTGTTCCAGTCAAAATTATATCTCGCATCGCTCATCGCATTATCTCTATCGATAGCTCCTACTCTACCAAGAGCTACGTCAGCTGCGTGAGCGGCAATCTTGTGTGCTATTATACCATCTCTTACGTCTTTTGCATTCGGCAGTCCAAGATGCTCTTTTGGAGTAACATAGCAAAGCATACTTGCACCGTGGTATGCGGCCATAGTTCCACCTATCGCGCTTGTTATATGGTCATACCCTGCACCTATATCAGTAGGAAGCGGTCCGAGGATATAAAACGGCGCGTCGTGACAAAGTCGTTGCTCTTCTTTCATATTGAACTCTATTTGATTAAATGGAACATGTCCTGGTCCTTCGACCATTACTTGAACGTTTTTCTCCCATGCTCTTTTTGTTAGCTCACCCAAAACTTCAAGCTCTCCGAGCTGAGCTTCATCACTAGCATCATGCAAACAACCAGGTCTTAAGCTATCGCCTAGGCTGAGTGCGACGTCATATTTTGCACAGATATCACAGATATCATCAAACGCTTCATAAAATGGATTTTCTTTATGGTGTTTCATCATCCAACTAGCCATAAGACTTCCACCACGGCTTACTATACCCATCTTACGTTTTGCTACAAAAGGCATAAGCCTTAGCAAAAATCCAGCGTGTATAGTAAAATAGCTAACGCCCTGACGAGCTTGCTTTTCGATACAATCAAGCATAATTTGTGAAGTAAGATTGTCTAAATCTTTGATATCGTGTATGATCTGATAGATAGGAACTGTACCTATAGGCACAGTAGAGTTTGCTATGATAGCTTTTCTTATCTCGTCTAGATCGCCACCTGTGCTTAAATCCATAACCGTATCCGCGCCATACTTCAAGCAAACTTGAAGCTTTTCTATCTCTTCGTTTATATCGCTTGCCAAAGCAGATGAGCCTATATTTGCGTTGATTTTGCATTTTACACTTCTGCCTATCGCCATTGGAATTTGATTTGTATGATTTATGTTTGCGGGAATGACTAGTTTGCCACTAGCTACGTTATTTCTTATATCATTTACGTCCAACATTTCTATCTTAGCGATATACTGCATTTCAGGCGTTATGATGCCATTTTTTGCGTAATACATCTGAGTCGGGGTCGGGTCGTTTTTACGGGCTTGGCACCACTCTTTTCTCATTTGACTTTCCTTATAATTTTCTTTAGATCTAGGTATTTTACTAAAAATTACTAAAAAAGAGATTAACTTACTCTTTTAAATTTAAAACTAAACTAATCACAATGTAAGAAAAAAAGTGTATAATTTCGTAACACTTTATCAGTTTATAGGAAGAATTTTGCTTAATATAACTTTAATTATGCTTGGGGCAGGAAATTCGACTAGATTTGGTCTGCAGTCGAAAAAACAGTGGCTTAGGATCGGGAATGATCCTCTTTGGCTATATGCGGCTAAAAATATCAGCTCAAACTATACATTTAAGGATATTATCATAGTCAGCAAAGAAAGCGCTTATATGAGTAAATTTAACTCTCATTTTAAGTTTGTCGAAGGCGGAGAGACAAGACAAGAAAGCTTAAAAAACGCTATGGCTTTAGTAGACAGCGAATTTGTAATGGTAAGCGACACGGCAAGACCAAATATTCCAAAAGAGCTGATCTTAAAACTTATAAATAACGCTTCAAACGCAGATTGTATAGTTCCAGCACTTAAAGTCAGCGATAGCGCTATATATCAAAACGAATACATAAATAGAGATGAGATAAAACTTATCCAAACACCTCAACTATCACGCTCAAGCCTACTTAGAACAGCACTTCAAACTAATAGCATTTTTACAGACGATAGCTCTGCTATAAAAGCTATCGGTGGCAAAGTATGGTATATAGAAGGTGATGAGAGAGCAAAAAAACTAACATATAAAGATGATCTTAAACATCTAAATTTAATGCCACCATCAAATGATATATTTTGCGGAAGTGGATTTGATGTGCATAAATTTACTAGCGGTGATTTCATAACTCTTGGAGGAGTTAAAATTCCATACGATAAAGCATTTTTAGCTCATAGCGACGGTGACGTAGCATTGCACGCACTTTGCGATGCCTTGCTTGGGGCTGCAGGACTTGGAGATATAGGAGAACTTTATCCAGATAACGATCCTAAATTTAAAGGTATAGACTCAAAACTACTTTTAAAAGATAGCGTAAGACTTATAAAAGAAGTTGGATTTGACATCATAAATGCCGATATCACCATACTCGCACAGCAACCTAAAATAAGTCCGTATAAAGAAGAGATGAGAAAAACTATCGCAGATATCTTAGGGATAGCGCTAAATAAAGTAAATGTCAAAGCTACTACGACCGAGCAGCTTGGGTTTGTAGGACGCAAAGAAGGCATAGCCGTAAGCGCGGCTACTAATCTTAAATATTTCAATTGGCAGAGTGCATTATGAAAGTTTTAATCGTAGAAAATGAGATATATCTCGCACAAAGTATGGCTAGTAAGTTAGCGGATTTTGGTTATAGCTGTGAAATAGCAACAAATGCAAAAGATGCCCTAAGAGATGATAAATTCGATGTCATACTACTCTCTACTGGGCTGATCGGACAAGACTTTTATCCAGTTATAAAAAAGCATCAAAGCTCTATCATCATACTTCTTATAAGTTATATAAGCAGCGACACAGTCTCAAATCCTATAAAAGCTGGAGCTGATGACTATATACAAAAACCATTTATGATAGAAGAGCTAGTAAGAAAAATCAAGCTTTTTGAATCGTACAAAAGATATGAGATTTTAAATACCACATACGAACAGGTCATAACTTCTTATCTAAAATCATATAAATTACCAAAATGCGACTTTAAAAAAGTGAAAATCCCTTTACTAATAGTAGCAAAAAGGAAGCAATACGCAGATAGCTTCGTATTTTTCTATGCAAAATGGATAAATTTAGCATACAAGCAAATTTCCGCACTTGATGAAGAGCTGATAACTTCATTAAAATCCTATCGTTCTCATTCGCTTTTATATATAACTGAATTTGATAAGATAGAAGAGAGTGAGCGAGAAGAAGTTTTAAAACTGATAAAAGATAAAAGCGCTATCTTAGCCACCGAAACAGATCTAGATATAAGCGGATTTGATAAAATGGTTATAAATATAGACTCAAACGGATTTGATGGAAGTGATATTTTGACTATCGATGAATACGTAAATCATATAATATTTGGCTATCAAGATACTTTTCCAGACACTGAACTATCAAAAAGACTTGGAATTTCTAGAAAATCACTTTGGGAGAAAAGAAAAAAATATGACATCACAAAGAAAAAATAGTACTATTCTTATAAACCAAGAAGCATTTGGCACTCTTTTACTTATCCAAAATCAAATACTAGGTAAATTTAATAAACTTATGAACGAAGATGAAGCGGACGAAGTGATAAGATCCGGATATTTTCAAAATGAGCCGATGCCATACGCCTATACTTTTGCTCCATTTGGTAAAAAAAATCAAAAAACCATACTAGAAGCCAAACAGGGCGATAAGATCGAGCTGATAAAAGATGGTAAAATAGTAGGGCATATAGTATGTTCGTCCGTATTTAAACTAAATAACGCCGAAGCAAGCATATTTAGAGCAAGAGATATCTCTTTGCCAAGCAATCAAAGAGCCGGCGAATTCGCTATCAGCGGAGAATTTGAGATATATCAAGACTCGCTAAAAGAAAGAAAAGCCTACACAAAACGGATCATAGAAAACTATAACATAAAAAAGATCACAGCCCTTATGCTAACGGCCGATCCATTTCATAGACTTCACGAAAGATTAGTAAGAATGACTATAGATAAAGCCGATCTACTAATAATATTTTTGATAAGAACGTTTGATGGCGATAAAAGACTTAGTTTTGATCTAAGGCTAAAAACACTTGAGTTTTTCAAAGACAACTTTTTACCTCACGATAGAGTCATCATAGTCCCTTTTGAAAATACGTATCTTTTTAATGATCATATAAATCCGGTGCTTGAGTGCATAGCCGCTCACAATTTTGGCGCTACAAAACTAGTCGTAGGTCAAAATCACGGCGGTATAGGTATGTTTTATGATGAAAGCGGAGCAAATACGGCGCTAGATAAGTACTCAAAAGATCTAAATTTAGAAGTGATAGTTATGCCTGAGTTTGTGTATTGTAACGAATGTCGTACCATAGTAAGTACAAAAACATGTCCTCACGGGCAACATCACCATATAAAATATCACGCAAATACCTTAAAAGAGTTACTTTATCAAGGTATATTACCGCCTGCTATTTTGATGCGTAAAGAAATTTCGGCTATGATCTTAAGCGAACTATTTCCAAATAGATTTTATGATTTGCAAAGAATTTATGACGATCTATTTCCAAATTCTGGAATACTTGAAAAGCATAACCAAAAAGAGTTTTACGAGCAGCTTATGAATTTATATCAAACTACATCATTAACTTAAAATCAATGATAATTACAAAATATTATCAAATATAAAATGGACTATATAAGGGATAACGATGCAAAAACTATTTTTAACATTTTTTGGAACAGGGCTTTTAAAACCAGCACCAGGAACTTGGGGAAGTTTAGCAGGGGCAATTTTTGGTGTTTTGATATTTAAATTTATAGGAGACCAAACACTATTTTTGGCTTCTTTGTTGCTATTTTTAGCTTCGATAAAGGTCATAAACGACTATGAGAGCAAAACAGGCTCTCACGATGCAAGCCATATAGTCATCGATGAAGTCGCAGGCGTATGGCTAGCTATCAGTATCAGTGGCGAAACGTGGATGCAAATAGCACTATCTATTATCTTCTTTAGAGTGCTTGATATAACAAAACCGAGCATTATAGGACGTATAGATAAGAACGTAAAAGGGGGACTCGGCGTTATGGGAGACGATATGGTAGCAGGACTCTTTGCTGGACTTCTTAGCGCGATCGTTTATCAAGCGATAAACTACGTTATCTAAAAGAGCGCCCATTCATACCATTTTCTTCTGATTTATCTACTTCCAATCCATAATTCGGGTTGGATTTTTTTATCTCATTATCAAGATATGAGATTATCTTTGCATCTGAATTCTTATGTCTTGATACTAGCATAATAAAACGAAGATATATTCTAGCCGCTGCTGGAGCGACGCCGTCTTCTTTTTGTGGGAATTTAAAGTTTGAGATAAAGTATTGAACAGCTTTAAATATAGCTTCTTTACTAGAGTTTGGATCCGAAACTATAGATATAAGATCATCTATAGTCAAATTTCTATCTTTTTGATTTGAATCCGTATTTGGCACGAAATTCGGCTTTGATCTTTTATTTTTCAAGACTATATTTACAACCAAAGCAACGATGATCATTAAAGCTATAATGATCAAGATGATAACGCCGAGTACTAATTTATCATTCAAACAAAAACCTTTTTAAATTTAAAAAATCCAGCCTTTAAAGGCTGGAAAAACTTATAAAGTTTTACTAAAATTCTTTCTTCTATAAGCTAAAGCCGTAATGATGAGCATAACAACTATAGCGATCCATATAAAATTCGGTACTGGAACAGGATCTCCAGCAGCGTAGCTATGCATACCAGCTAAATAGAAATTTACTCCGAAATACGTCATAATAATAGAACTATATCCAAACATAGACGCAACTGCAAATGCATACTGAGAATTTACGCTAGGAACAAATCTAAAATGAGCGATAGCAGCGTAAACTAGTATGCTTACAAGTGCCCACGTCTCTTTACTATCCCAGCCCCAGTAACGTCCCCAACTCTCATTTGCCCAAACTCCGCCAAGGAAGTTACCAAATACAAGCAAACTTAACCCAAGTATCATAGCCATCTCATTTATACGAGTTGCTTCAAGTATATTTCTTGAAAGCTCCGGATTTTCTTTTTTACCTTGCAAAGCAAATAAAATAAGAGTGAAAAATCCAAGCAAGGCACAAAGTCCTAAAAATCCATAACTAGCAGTGATAACACTAACATGTATAGTAAGCCAATAGCTTTGCAAAACAGGAACTAAAGTAGTGATTTGAGGATCTAGCCAACTTAAATGAGCGACAAAAAGAGTTACACCAGCAAGTATAGAAGTAAGGGCTAAAGAAATGGCCGATTTTCTAGCAAAAACAGTCCCACTAAGAGCTAGCGACCAAGCTATAAATACCATACTTTCATAACTATCACTCCAAGGAGCATGCTCTGCGATAAACCACCTAAGCCCAAGACCGATAGTATGTACTATAAAAGCCAAGATATTTACGAAATAAACTATCTTAAACACAAAATTCATTCTTATTTTTGGCTTTATCATTCTTACAAATACGACTATCAAAAGCGCAAAACCTGCTATCAGATAAACAGGAGTAAGGTTTTCAAAAATCTTGTATTTGTTAAAAACTAGTTCTAAATCAAGTTTTTCTTGCGAAGGCATTACGTTAGCGCCGTATTTTGCTTGATAATCTTTTAAAGCTTTTAAGCTTTCATTAGCCTTTTTCCAATTCCCATTTTCTTGTGCCACACTTACACTATCAAAATAATTTTGCAATAAGCTTGTCACCCTACTTCTCTCATCTCCAGTAAAGTTCATCATAGCGCCTGCTGGAGAGTACCAAGTATTGTTTGGATCACCTTCTTTAGGTATGACTTTAAACAACTCACCCATAAATACCATATATAAAATATTTAGTTTTTCATCGGCTTTTATCACATCTTTATCAAATTGATTTCTAGCTACTGGTGATTTCCTATTTGCAAGCTCACTATACTTTATAAGTTTATACTCCATATTTGCATCTGGATCAGTACTAAAAAAGTCGTTAAAACTAGCATATTTTTGATTTACAGGGATACCGAGTATCTTTTTAAGCCCTTTATCTGTTATTTTTATGATAGGAACATTTCTCCAATAAGACGAATTTACCATCATAGATAAAACAACGCTATTAGCATCCATTCCATTATAATTATCACTTCTATAAAGTTTATTTAAAACCTCATGTCCAACTGTATCAAACGGCTTCATTCTACCATCAGCACTTTGTACAACTATAGTAGCAATACCCTTTGCATGTTCTTTATCTATAGTAGGAAGGGAACTAAACGCTTGTAAATTATTTGCACCAAATAGCGCAATACAGGCTACTGCAAAGATAGCTAAATTTTTTGCATTAGCTTCATTTACTTTTGCGGCCAATTTTCTAAATCTCGAGTTTGGATTTAAAACATTTAGCAAAAGCCCTAAACCAAGTAAAAAATAACCTATATAAGTAGGAAGTTTTCCTGGGTCGTTATTTACAGAAAGTATAGTTCCTTTTTCATCCATATCATAACTACTTTGGAAAAATCTATAACCTCTATGATCCAAAACATGGTTCATATAAATATCATAGTCCATATTTAAGTCTCCGTCTTTGACTATAACGCTACTGCTGTAACTCATAGGAGAGTTTGATCCTGGGTAACGTTTTAGTTCAAAATCTTTTAAGTACAATGAAAACGGTAATTTTACGATCATCGGCGACCAAGCAACCTCAAACGTATCTCCACCTATCTCTACGTTATCAGGCTCCATACCGTTAAAAATAGGTAAAATAGCCTCTTGTCCATTATAGCTTAGTTTTACCATAAGAGCGTCCATACCGCGACTATTTTCATCGGCTTTTTTCACGCTTTTTACGCCACTTTTTAACATAGTCTTTGGAGCAAAGTTTATACCATCTATCGTATAAAGCCTAAGCCCTTCAAATTTAACAAGCTTATTTTTTTCGATCACACCTTTGCTCATATCTGCCATCTTCATATAGCTGACATCTTGATTTGTTTCTATAAAAAACTCACCATCTTTTAAAATAATATTGATAAATTTAGCTTGTTTTGGCTTGTCGTTGAAAGTAAAACTGATATCGTCTATCTCTATGCTCTCATTTGGAGATAAGCTAACAGCACGACTATTTGTTTCGTCTGAAAACAATACTTCAAAAATAGGTTTTCCGTCTTTACCCTCTACCCAAGCAGGAACTGCGTTTGGTATAAAATCCGAATAACTTAAAACTGCTGTACCATTTTTTGCAGGTAGTGAAAGCTCAAAGCTATTATTTCCAGTGCTAGACACATATATAGGCTTAGAAACAATGCCTGTTTTATCAGCGTCTATAGATTTTAATTGTATGTAATTTTGAGATGTAATTATTTCATTATTTTCACTGTTTTCTCTGATATGAATTTGTCCTTCAAAGCCTATATATCTTGTTAGAGCCGAACCCAAAAGGATAAATAAGAAGCTTACGTGAAATATAAAAACTGGAAGTTTTTTTAATGTAAAAAGCTTGTATTTAAAAATATTATAAGCCAAATTTACACCCAAAAGAAGCTGGATCAAAGCAAACCATCCAGCACCATAAACGATAGCCCAAGCAGTCTGAGTGTTATACATACTTTCTATAATAGTTGCTGCTCCACTAGCCACAGCAAATATTAAAAAAAGAATGATAGCTGAACCCATACTTAAGAAAATTTTTTTCAGAAAATCCATCATAATCCTTTTATTTTATCGAAAACGCCAAATTATATTATCAAAAAATAAATATTTTACTAATTCTTTAAGCACCCAAATATTTTCTTTTTATATCTTCATTGCCTATCATATCTTTGGCGTTGCCCTCCATCGCTATATGCCCATTTTCTAGCACGTAAGCATAGTCGCTTATCTTAAGCGCTAAGAATGCATTTTGTTCGACTAATAGTATGGTTATGCCTTCTTCTTTTAGTTTTACAATAATATCAAAAACTTCACCGACGATTTTTGGAGCTAGACCAAGGCTTGGTTCATCTAACATCAGTAATTTTGGTTCACTCATCAAAGCTCTTGAAATAGCAAGCATTTGAGCTTCTCCACCACTCAAAGTCCCTGCTAATTGATCTTTTTTTTGCTTTAAACGCGGAAAAAAGTCATACATAGCATCTCTTAAATGTTCATAATTCTCTGAATTATTAAAAGCTCCCATTTTGAGATTTTCTTCTACACTTAAATTTATAAAAACACGTCGTCCCTCAGGTACTAAAGCGATGCCTTGTTTTACTATCGTATGGGTTTTATGCCTTATTGTTTCATAACCAAGAAAGCTTATCTCTCCTGTGCGTCTTACTGAGTTTATAAGAGCATTTAAAGTAGATGTTTTTCCAGCACCATTTGAACCTATAAGGCTTACTATCTGCCCTGTTTCGACGCTAAAGTTTATACCTTTAACTGCTTCTATCATACCGTAATAAACATGCAAATTTTTAACATTTATCATTCCAAAAAATCCCCCAAATAAGCAGTTATAACTTCTTTATCTTTTACAGCGTCACTAGGAAGCCCCTCAAAGATAACTTTTCCATAATCCAAAACAAGTACTCTATCGCAAAGTTTATTTACAAATTTCATATCATGTTCTATCAGCAAAATGCTCAAATTTTTATCATTTTTTAAATTTGCTATGAGACATGCTAGCTCATCTGTTTCACTAGGATTCATACCAGCTACTGGCTCATCTAGCAAAAGAAGTTTCGGGTTAGTTGCTAAAGCTCTTGCGATCTCAACTTTTCTTTGGGCTCCATAGCTCAAATTCTTTGCAAACTCATCTGCAAATTTAGCTATTCCTAGCTCACCTAAGATATCATAAGCCTTTTGTTTTGCAGCTCTTTCTGCCCTGCCAAATCTTCCAAGATGCAAAACCGCTTCTGCAAAACTGTATTTAGTAGAGCTATTTAAACCTATCAAAACATTTTCTAAAACACTCAAAGAGTTAAAAAGACGAATATTTTGAAATGTTCTTGCTATACCTAAATTTACTATCTGGTGAGGCTTGACACCACTTAGACTTTTACCATCAAAAACCACTTGCCCACTACTAGGGCTGTAAGCTCCTGTGATTATGTTAAACATCGTCGTTTTTCCAGCACCATTAGGTCCTATTAGCCCAAATATCTCACCGCTATCCACGGCAAAACTAGTCTTTGCTATAGCTTGAACTCCACCGAAATTTTTACTAATATCTTGCAAGCTAAGTATCATTTCTTAATCCTCTTTTTAAACAGATCAAACAGTTCAAGTTGTCCCATTATGCCACGCCTTGCAAACAACATAACAAATATCAGCACCACAGAAAACACGACCATTCTAAGACCAGGATACGCGGACGTTTGATAGCCAAAAATGTTCATCGGCTCATCTAAGAACCTGAGCCACTCGCTTCCGCCGATTACTAGAATCGTTCCTAGTATCGCTCCAGTAGTACTTCCAAGACCACCTAAAACTATGATGATAAGCAGCTGAAACGTAAATATAAACGTAAATTGATCCGGACTTACACTGCCAAGTAACCCAACTAAAAGCGCTCCGCCGACACCTTCAAAAAACGCACTCACGCAAAAAGCCATAGTTTTTATCTTAAACGTATTTATACCCATAGCTAAAGCAGCGTCCTCATCATCACGAACAGCTTTCATAGCACGACCGAATTTAGAATATATCAAATTTAAAATAACGCAAACAGCGATTATAGCAACAAAACCGCTATAAAATATATTTGTATATTTACTTAAATTCCCTTCATTATCACTTCTTAATACTTCATTTAATCCTAAAGAACCATTTGTAAAAGCAGGGAAATTTACAGCTAAAAGCTGAATGATAAAACCAAACCCCAAAGTCACGATAGCTAGATAATCGCCCCTTACTCTAAAAACCGGCATAGCAAGAATCAGCGCCAAAATAGTCGCACAAATACCGCTTGCTATCATAGCAAAGATAAAATTCGTAGTATGGATAGCTAGTATAAAAGGCGATGGATCTTCAGCGTCGAATTGATAAAGCTTTGACTCGCTACCTAGTAGTAAAAGAGCCGCGACATACGCACCGACGGCCACAAACCCATTAGGCTCCAAGCTAAACTGACCAGTTACTCCGTTTATAAGGTTGTAGCTAATAGCTAAAATGATAAAAATAGCTATATTGTTTACAATACTTAAAGAATACTCACTAAAATAGTAATTGCTGAAAAATACAAATCCTATAGCTAAAGCAAAAAATATGATATGTAAAATCTTATTCATGACTAAAACCTGCTTTTTTCGAAATTATAACCAAGTATTCCTGTTGGTTTAAACAGTAAAACAAGTATCAAAAATATAAATGCAAAAGCGTCTTTAAATCCAGCCAAATCAGGGAAAAACGCTACTGCGACAACTTCGGTAAATCCTATGATAAATCCGCCTAAAACTGCTCCGCCCACAGAGCCTATACCGCCTAAAACAGCCGCCGCAAATGCTTTAAGTCCGATGAGAACACCCATCAAAGGATCAATACTAGGATAACTAAGAGCCCAAAATACTCCGCCAATCGCAGCCAAGCTTGAACCTAAAGCAAAAACTATGGAGATTATCATATTTGCGTCAATACCCATTAAATTTACAGTTTGTATATCAAAGGCAAGCGCCCTTATAGCCATACCGTATTTTGTTTTATAAAGTATGAAAAGCACAAAGCATAAAAGTATCAAAGTCAGCACAGGAACTAAAATAGCAGTCATAGATAAATTTATATTACCTACACTCACAACTTGTTCAAAATAACTAGGCACGTTAAATGATCTAGGAGCTCCACCGAAGATAACTTGAAAAAGGTTTTCTAGTAAAAAACTGATGCCTATAGCAGTTATCAAAAGCGATATCCTAGGTGCTTTTCTAAGCGGTTTATATGCTATTTTATCAGTCAAAACACCAAGAAGCGCCGCAACTGTTATAGCAAACAAAAGAGCAAACCAAAAAGGCAGACTAAAACTAGTCATAGATAGAAGTGCTGCGTAAGCTCCCACCATCATTATATCGCCATGAGCGAAATTTATAAGTCTTAAAACACCATATACCATAGTATAGCCTATAGCTATGAGAGCATACATAGATCCGAGGCTAAAGCCATTTACCATTTGCTGAAAAAATAGCGCACTATCCATAATCTTCCTACTTTTTTATTTCGAATTCCAAAACTAAATTTATTTTTTAAATATCAAATTTGATACTTAAAAAAGAGATCTCTAGCACCAAAAACAACATAAACCGCCCCATATAAAGCGTATTTTATAATGTAAAAATATCCCGATATATAAATAAAAAGTAAAAAGAAATTTAGCCCTAGGCTAAGAAACAAGGGCTAAATTTCAAACTTTTTAAAAGTTTATAAAACTTATCTATAGATCAAGGATTTACAGTATCTTTATAAACAGCCTTGCCGCCTTTTATCTCTTTGATGACAACTGAACGTACAGCGTTTCCTTTTTTATCTATATTGATGATACCAGAAACCCCCTCAAAGTTCTTCGTCTCTTTGATCTTGTTATTTACGCACTCTCTATCTTCTGGATTTTCGCAGCGATTCATAGCATCTATCATCAAAAAGTATGAGTCCGCGCCAAGAGCAGTAAAGCCAGGTATGTCATTGCTTCCCTTTTCTTTTGTGTAAGCTGCTACGAATTCTTTACTTCTGTTTGTAGGAGGATTTGTACTATCAAAAGCATCTGTATATAGATAACCCTCTGACGCGTCACCGCTAAGCTCTATAAAAGTATCGTTTGATACGCCATCCCCACTAGCAAACTGAGTTTTTAGACCGATTTGTTTTGCTTGACGAATTACAAGAGAAGCTTCAGGATGATAAAAAGGCATATAAACCAAATTTGGATTTAAGCTAGCTATTTGAGAAACTATAGCTTTAAAATCCTTATCTCCACTACTGATCTTTAGCTCTTTTAGAACTTTGCCACCGTTTTTCTCATACTCTTTTTTAAAGGCTTTTGCAAGACCGATAGAATAAGATGTTGATTGATCTATAACGATAACAGCCGTTTTAAGATCTGCTTTTAGGGCATAAGCAGCAAAACTAGTTCCTTGAAACGAATCCATAAAAGTAACTCTAGCACCGTATTTTGCACGATCAAGCAGCTTGTCAGCAGTAGCAGCAGGTGCTATCATAGGGACTTTTTTCTCATCTGCTATCTGTAAAACTTGCTGAGTGTTACCAGTGACCATAGCTCCTATCAGACCAGCAACTTTATCATCACTTACAAGTCTAGTAGCGCTTGTAGTTGTTTCTACTTTATCGCCTTTATTGTCTACTAAAACTAGCTTAACACTATCTCCGTTTTTTAGTTTCGGCTCTAAGCGATTTGCCATTTCTATACCAGCCCAAGCTGTTTGACCATAAGCAGCCACAGCGCCAGTGATAGGCATAATGACGCCTACTTTTACTTCTTTTGCTATCATTGATGAAGTTGCAAGCAGAGCTATAGCCGCAACAAGTGAAATTTTCTTCATTAGCACTCCTTATTAATTGTAATCATAAATGATACATAAAATTATCTTAATAAAAGAAATGATTATATGGAAAAGTTAAATTTATGCTTATAGTTGTAACAATTTGAAATATAAATTTGAATTTAGTAAGATTTTACGTGGAAAAACCACGTAAAATTATTGTAGATAGCTTCCTTGAGATGAAGGTTTTGTGCTTATGTCGCCATTTTGATCGTCATCTTGTTTTACAAATGCGTTATCGCCTTTAAGATAAGCTATGATATCTCCTACTTGAGAAAAGTTTACGTTTTTTGCCATAGGTTGCATAACGTATTTTAGTTGTCCACCAAAATCAGGATCCGAGTTGTAAGCTGACATAGACGCCGCTATATCTTCGCCACTCATCTTGCTAAGACGCTCGCTAACTCCCATAGCTCTTTTTGTACCTTTTTCACCATGACAGTGCAAACAGTTTTCATTGTACAGAGCTTCACCTCTAGCGGCATTATAACCTCTGTTCTTATCTACTCCTATATTTATAAATCCACCGTTATTGTCTTGTGGTGCTTTTTTATATACGTTTATAGATACATTTTCATCAGCCGCATACTTTTCTACCAAAGCTTTAAGCTCTCTACCAAAATCCCCTTTGGCTTCTATGACATAGCTACTATCGTCAGCCGCACATAAAACCGTCGCAAGAGATGCAAAAAGTAGCGATTTTTTAAGCAAATTCATAATCTTCCTTGAAGTTAAATTTGGTAAATTATACAAAATATTTATTTAATACTTGGTAAAGTATAGATTTTAAATTTAAGATAAGTAATTTTTAAGAAAAAAGAAGTTTTTGGAAGTAGAGCCGAAAGCTCGGCTCTATGATAAATTAGAAGTTGTATCTAGCTTCAAATCTGAAGTGATCACTCTTAAGATCTTTTACTGCATCTTTACCATCTATCTCATAGTGAGACCAAAAAGTTTGGAAGTTAAGTTTTTTACTATATTTATAGCTTAGTCTTCCAACTACTTCATAAGCATCTTGTTTGCCAACCGCAAGATCTTTAGTAATTTTACCACTTGCATAATCAACACCTACTCTAAATTTTTCTAAGAAAGAGTAACCGGCAACTATAAACCAATAGTTATTGTCACCACCAAAATATGAATAAGTATCATATAGATCTTCACCAGCTTCTATAAATTTACCTTGATCTTCATAAGATATAACAGAAACCTTATCTTTTCCATCAGCTGAGAAATCTACATAACCTACTCTAGCGTCTACACCATAAGCTTTAGCAGAAGCTTCGATAGCCCAGAAATCAGCGTCATCAGCTAAATTATTTGTTCTATCTTTAAAATCACTATCTATGCTTGAACCAGCATATTGACCGTGTAAGCCAAGGTTAAAGTCATTAACATCAAAGTTTACAGCTACATCTATAGCATATAGATCAGTAACGTTTTCTAGCATAGCATACCATAGTTGGAAGCTAACTGGATCATAGGAACCAATAGCGGCTACGCCATAAAGATTGTTTTGGTAAGTATAATAATCACCTACCTTATCAGTTTGAGCTCCACCGTTTCCAAATGCAGGTTTACTATTAGATAGCAAATGTCTTGTGCCAATATGTTGATCGCTTTGTAGATCATCGAATGCTATCGCTGCTAAAGTAAGACCTGTAATATCTGTATTAAGTACTTTAATACCTGTACCTACCATATCATCAGTAAAGAATGTACCTAAAACTTGACGACCAGCTTGGATAGTAGTGTTACCAGCTTTGTATCCTAATAAGAATTGTCTAACGTTGAAAGTTTGACCATAGTTATCAAAACCTTCGTCGTCTTGAGCAGTCATTGTTCTACCAGCATTATTACTTGTGTGATCTCCAGATTCGTCTCTACTATCGTATCTAAAGCCAATTACACCAAAAAAATTGTCATCTAGTGCGGCTTTAAAGTCTATAGTAGATGTAAATCTATGGTAAGATTTATTACTATTTTTATCATTTGCTTTGTTTGCATTGTCAGTTTGAGTACTGTCAAATCTATATCTAGCCCAGCCAGATACATCTACGTTTTTTATAGCTTCTTCAAGTGGAGTTGCACTTGCAACGCTTGAAAGAGCACCAGCAGCTACGATAGTAGCTAAACTCATTTTAACTAATTTCATTTCTTTCTCCTTGTGAAAAGTTCAATAGTGATTTTAGTGAGTATAAGCTTAAAAATGTATAAATTTTGATAAAATCTTTACCGATTGTTTACCAAATGAGTAAATTTGAACACTAGTAAATATATAAAATCACGAAGTTTTTTATAAAAAAGATAACCGTTTAGATAGCAAATTTAGGAAAAATAGAGCCGAACAAGTCGGCTCATAAAATTAGAATGAGTATTTAGCTTGGAATCTAAAGTGATCAGTATCATAATCTGTATTAGGAGTACTAGCTACGTAGCTATTTTTGTCTTTTTCTATATGTGACCACCAAGCTTGGAAGTTAAGTTTTTTACTATAAGCATAGTCAAATCTTCCAACTAATTCAGAGTTATCTGATTTAAATGTATTTGTTTTTTGCTTACCATCTATGTAATCAACACCTACTCTAAATTTCTCTAAGAAAGAGTAACCAGCAGTAACAAACCAATATTTATTTTCTCCATTAAAGAGTGTATAGTCTAGTAGATCTTCACCTGGTTTGATAAAACTTCCAGCATCTTCATAAGATATAACTGAAGCTTTATCTTTATCTACTGAGAAGTCTATATAACCAGCACTAAAGTCTACACCAAAGCCCTCTGCTGTAGCCTCAATAGCCCAGAAATCAGCGTCATCAGCTAAATTACCAGTTCCTTTTTTGAAATCATTATCTATACTTGAACCGCCGTATTGACCTCTTAAACCAAGAGATAAATCTTCTGTAACATTAAAGTTTACAGCTAATTCTACAGCGTAAAGATCGGTAACGTTTTCTAGCATAGCATACCATAGTTGAAAGCTAACTGGATCATAGGAACCAATAGCGGCTACGCCATAAAGATTGTTTTGGTAAGTATGTGAGCCATTTACTATTAAATCTCTACTACCAATATCTGGATCATTTTGCAGGTCATCAAATGCTACTGCTGCTAAAGTAAGACCTGTAATATCTGTATTAAGTACTTTAATACCTGTACCTACCATATCATCAGTAAAGAATGTACCTACTACTTGGCGACCAGCTTGGATAGTTGTATTGCCAGCTTTATATCCTAATAAAAATTGTCTAACATTAAAAGTTTGACCGAAATCCTCAGCACCTTCATCTGCTTGCGTAGTCATAGTTTGACCAGCATTATTACTTGTATGATCCCCTGATATATCTCTACTATCATATCTAAAGCCAATTACACCAAAAAAATTGTCATCTAATGCAGCTTTGAAGTCCACATAAGATGTAAATCTATGGCTAGCAGTTGTATCATCTTTTGTAGGTATTACTGCATCATCATTAAAATCTTTTTTTGTACTATCAAATCTGTATCTAACAAATCCGCTTACATCTACGTTTTTTATAGCTTCTTCAAGTGGAGTTGCACTTGCAACGCTTGAAAGAGCACCAGCAGCTACGATAGCAGCTAAACTCATTTTAACTAATTTCATTTCTTCTCCTTCTAAAAAGTTATTCGTTTGTAATTGTAGTTGCTATTAGCTTAAAAATAGATAAAGATGATTTGTATTATCAATTCGTCACAAGGAGAAAGAGCGAGATTTACGGTCTCGCCCCGAATTTAGAAAGGAGTTAAAATTTGATTGCTGATGAAATTATAAATAAATTTGGTAAACGCTCGGTAATCTAAAAACTAATTTTTTCTTCTTTTGGAACAGTGATGTTTGCTTTTTTTGTTTTGTCTCTTTTGTTTGTTTGTATAATGCGTTTTGTTTTTTCAGGATTTACGTAATTTTCTATGATGACAGCTAGATATGTTATCTTGCCATTTTCTATCTGCGCATAGACGAGATCACCTACTTTGCACTCCTCATTTGAAGTCGCACTTGCCCATTTTAGCTTACCATTTGATGTTTCTGTACCTCTGATCTCATATCTATAACCGTTTTCTTCTTTTGACTTTTTATAGATAGTACCTTTGATAAATTTACTTATAGGTTTTGTCACTTGCGGTTTTGGCTTTGGCGGAATTTGTGTTTGAGCGGTAAAACACCCTGCAAAAAGTAGTGCTATCAAAATAAAAACGCTAAATTTATACATAATTTTTAAAGCTCCTCGGTCTGATTTGGGGTTGGATTATAACTCTTATTTGATATGTTGTCAATATCATAAGGAGAAAACTCATATATATACATATCATTTATGGATAAGGTCAAATTTTTATCTTTTACATTGCCTTTTAATACAAAGCTATCTATAAGCTCTTTAGCGGCGTAACTTTCAAGGCTGAGTTTCATAGTCGCCTCAAAAGAGTCTTTAGTGATACTATACTTATACTCGGCGTTGCTTGGAAAGATGTCTGGTAAAAATGAAAAACTATCAGTGGTTTCATCAAAACCATCTATGCTTATCTTTATGAGCGACACAACACATCTTGGTATAAAAATATCTTTGGCAAAAAATAATCCAGCTTCCTTTAAATTCTCATTTTGCGTAGATAAAAGATCATCGCTTTTGATCTTACCTGCTAAATTAGAACAGCTATCTTCTTGAGAAACAGTGAGACTCTCGATATCTGCAAAGCTTATTATACAGTCGCTAAATACAAATTTTTCTATAAAGTCATTTACAAAGTCGGTCTCACCATTGCCATTTATGATAAAAAAACCGGGTAATATTTTTGATCTTGTTATTTGGTATCGTTCAAATTTGTCTTGATAAATCGCTATTTTGGAGTTTTGTTTTTCGTAGTCCTGTTCATTTGAGACTTCTTGCACGATAAAAGCTTGTTCCATGATATTCTCTTTTATAAGATTTGTAACTTCGTAATTTTACGATTTTTTTATAAATTTGAGAAGTGAAGAAAGATAAGTAAAAAAGTAGCCTCAAATTTGAGGCTACAAAATTATTCTAATTCATCGCTAAAATCAGCATTTGCCAAACGTTTTAGTTGGCGATATCTTCTTTTTGCGTCGGATTTATTTTGTTCAAAAAGCTGTCCTGCATGCTCAGGATTTATCTTTTTAAGAGAGTTGTAACGAACCTCGTTCAATAAAAACTCTTCATATCTATCCCATTCAGGCTCTTTTGAAGTAATTTTTAACGGGTTTTTACCCTCTTTTGCAAGACGTGGATCATAGATAAATGTAGGCCAGTAACCGCATTTTGTAGCAAGCTCTGCTTGGTCTCCTGAGAGCGCAAGTCCGCCTTTTATACCGTGAGCTATACAAGGAGAGTATGCTATCACAAGGCTAGGTCCGTTGTAAGCTTCTGCTGCGGCTATGGCTTTGATGACGTTTGCTTGACTTGCGTTTGAGTTGATCTGAGCCACAAAGATATTGCCATAAGTCATAGCTATCTGTCCTAGATCTTTCTTTTGAACTGCTTTACCACTAGCGGTAAATTGAGCTACTGAGCCACTACGGCTTGATTTTGAACTTTGTCCGCCTGTGTTAGAATAGACTTCGGTATCCAAAACCAGCACATTTACGTTTTCTCCGCTAGCTAAAACGTGATCAAGTCCACCATAGCCGATATCATAAGCCCAACCATCGCCGCCTATTATCCATTGCGATTTGCGCGCGATATATTTTTTAAGACTTAGGATCTCTTTTGCGCCTTCTAAATTTAAATTTGCTTCGAGTAAAGGTACCAACATATCTCTTATCTGAGCTGATTTCTTGCTATCGCCTTTAAATTCCAACCAATCTTTATAAAGCGCAACTATAGCATTTGGGGCTTTATCTATCGTATTTAGTATGATATTTTCAATGCGATGGCGGATAGTCTCAGTAGCTATCTCCATACCCATACCAAACTCAGCATTGTCTTCAAAAAGTGAATTTGCCCACGCTACGCCATGACCGTTTGCATTACTTTTACGGTATGGAGTTGATGGAGCCGAACCGCCGTATATCGAGCTACAACCAGTTGCATTTGCCACCATCATTTGTTCACCAAATAGCCTTGTGATAAGTGTTATATACGGTGTTTCACCGCATCCCGGACAAGCACCGTGGAATTCAAATAACGGTTGAGCAAACATAGCTCCTTTTACGCTATCTTTGCTCATTAGATCGTCTTTATATCTAACATTTTTAAATAAATAATCAGCGTTTTCTTGCTCGCCTTTATCCATCTCTTCGCCAAGTGGTACCATAACTAGGGATTTTTCTTTGCTAGGGCAGTTTTGAGCGCAAAGCTCACAACCAGTACAATCAAGCGGGCTTACTTGGATCTTATATTTTAAACCTTTTATCTCTTTGCCTTTTGCTTCAAGGTTATGAGATCTTACTCCTGCTGGAGCTGCATTCATCTCATCTTCATCTATAAGGAATGGACGAATAACTGCGTGAGGACAAACGAATGCGCATTGATTACATTGAATACAGTTTTCTTCTATCCATTTTGGCACCATTACGCCAACACCGCGTTTTTCATACTCAGTTGTACCGGCTTCAAAACTACCGTCTTCATGTCCTAAAAATGCCGAAACAGGAAGCTCATTACCACGAGCTGCGTTCATAGGTTTTACTATTTTTTCTACGAATTCAGTACCTTTATAATGACTCTCGTTGGTTACTGCTTCGTCTTTTAAATTTATCCAGCTAGGATCGATATCTATTTTTATAAGTTTATCGGCACCTTGATCGATAGCTGCGTAGTTCATCTCTACGATCTTATCGCCTTTTTTAGCATAAGTTTTCTTCGCATACTCTTTCATATATTTTTGTGCGTCTTCAAAATCTATGATTTTTGCAAGTTTGAAAAATGCTGATTGCATTATGGTGTTAGTGCGATTTCCTAGTCCTATCTCATAAGCTAATTTCGTAGCGTTTAGGATATAGAAATTTGCATTTTTTTGTGCTAACAGCCTTTTTACTTTATTTGGTATGCGTTTTATAGTTTCGTCCGCGTCCCAAATAGAGTTTAAAAGGAATGTTCCGCCATCTCTTAGTCCATCTACAACATCATATATATCAAGATACGCTGCTACAGAACAAGCTACAAAGTGAGGATTTGATACAAGATATGTTGAACGAATAGGTTTTTTACCAAATCTTAAATGGCTTCTCGTATAACCGCCTGATTTTTTACTATCATAAGCAAAATATGCTTGAGCGTAAAGATCTGTTTTATCTCCGATAATCTTGATAGAGTTTTTATTTGCTCCGACTGTTCCATCTGCTCCAAGTCCGTAAAACAAGCATTCTATACAATCTGCATCACTAAGAGAGATCTTTTCTCCAACTTTTAGAGATAAATTTGTGACGTCGTCTTCGATACCAACTGTGAAGTTATTTTTTGGTTCGCTTTGTTTTAAGTTATCAAACACAGATATCATTTGAGCTGGATCAACGTCTTTTGAGCTAAGTCCGTATCTACCACCGACTATCACCGGAGCATTTACTGAGCCATAATACGCTGCTTTTATGTCAAGATAAAGTGGTTCGCCAAGACCGCCTGGTTCTTTTGTTCTATCTAAAACAGCTATCTTTTTAACGCTTTTAGGCATAACATCAAATAGGTATTTTATACTAAAAGGTCTATAAAGATGAACCTTTACAACTCCTACTTTTTCGCCTTTGCTTCTTAGATGATCTACAACTTCTTCTAAAGTCTCAGTCACAGAGCCCATGGCGATGATCACGCGCTCTGCGTCTTTATCTCCATAATATACAAACGGTTTATACTCGCGACCGGTGACTTTTGATATTTCATTCATATACTCTGCAACGATATCTGGAAGATCATCGTAAAATTTGTTTGTAAGCTCTCTAGTTTGAAAATAAATATCATCGTTTTGAGCAGTTCCTCTAGTTTTTGGAGTTTCAGGATTTATGCTTTCGTCGCGGAATTTTTGGATAGCATCATAATCCACCAACTTATCAAAAACAGCGTAATCCATAACTTCAACTTTTTGAATTTCATGACTCGTTCTAAAGCCGTCAAAGAAATGTAAAAACGGTACGCGTCCTTTTATAGCGGCCAAATGTGCAACTCCGGCTAGATCCATAACTTCTTGTACTGAGCCAGTCGCAAGCATAGCAAATCCTGTTTGACGACAGGCATATACATCTTGATGATCCCCAAAGATAGAAAGAGCTTGAGCAGCTAGTGAGCGCGCTGCAACATGTATAACGCCAGGTAACATCTGTCCGGCTATCTTATACATATTTGGTACTTTAAGAAGCAATCCTTGAGCAGCTGTATAAGTAGTAGTAAGAGCTCCGGCTTGAAGGCTACCGTGCACGGTTCCAGCAGCTCCGGCTTCACTTTGCATCTCTACAACTTTAACAGGCATACCAAAAATATTCTTTTTTCCTTGTGATGCCCAGATGTCTGTATAATCAGCCATAGGCGAACTCGGAGTTATAGGGTAAATCCCAGCAACCTCGGTAAATGCGTAAGCAGCGTAAGCAGCAGCTTCATTACCGTCCATTGTTTTCATAATTTTACTCATAGGTTTCCTTCCTTATTGTTTAACTATATTTTGCAATTTTACAGATATATTGCTTAAAGTTTTTATTTTTGTAACAATTTAACATTTTTTTTAACACAACTGTTACTTATCGAAATTATATATAAAAATTGTAAAACAAAAATTAACATAAAAATCGATAATTTTTTAGCTAAGCTTGATTTTATAATGTATCGGATCTGATGAATTTAACGGCTTCTAAGCTATTTTTAGCAACGTGATCGCAGTATTTTGATAAATTTTGCTCAGTACAATATCCGCACGATACACCCACGCTAATAACATTCGCACTTTTTGCGGCTTTGGCGTCCATAGGAGTATCGCCCACCATATAAGCAAATTTATCAGTTTTATCTAAATTTAAAAGGGCTTTTAAGATAGGTTCTGGATGCGGCTTTGGATTTATCACATCATCTTTACCAATTACTGTTTTAAAATACTTTCCTACGCCAAGGTGATCTAGTAAGATTACTGAGTATTTTGAAGTTTTAGTAGTAACAACTCCAAGATCTGCAAACTCATTTGCTAGCTCTATAGACTCTTTGGCAAAGTCAAGAAGCTTTGTATCTTGTAGATACGTTTTCTTGTATGTCTCTTTATAGGCAGCTACGAAATCCAAAATAGCCTCATCATTTACTCCAAGATGAGCAAACATATAATCAAGTGGATGTCCTATCAAAGCACAAATTTCTTCAATTTGTGGTCTTTTAAATTTAAAAGTATCAAAAGCGGCGAAAAATCCGTTTAATATAGAATTCGTAGAGTCTATAAGAGTCCCGTCCAGATCAAATAATATGGTCGGTCTGCTCATTTTTTATCATTTTCGTAAATATGATGGGTAACTACTTGTGGGAACGGTATGGAAATGCCATTTTCGTCAAATGCGATTTTCACTTCCTCTAACATTTGATGATAAACAGCCCAATAATTTTCATTTTTAGCCCAAAAACGGGCTGCTAAATTTACGCTATTATCACCCAAGCTTAGAACTCCAACAAACGGAGCTGGATCGTTTAAAATAATATTTTTGCGTGCAGCTATGTCAAGGATGACATCTCTAGCCAATTTTAAATCGTCTTTGTAATCTATACTAAAAGTAAGATCTACTCTTCTGTTGGGTTTTAGAGAATAGTTAATGATCTTTGAAGATATGACTTGAGAATTTGGAATAATAATAGTTTTGTTATCGCCAGTAGTTAGATACGTACTAAATAAATCTAGCTCTGTAGCAGTGCCGATAGATCCACTGATATCTATGCTATCTCCAAGCTTGAAAGGTTTGAAAAATATAATGAGAACGCCGGCGCCGATATTGCCAAAAGTATCTTTAAAAGCCATACCTATAGCCAAACCCACAGCACCAAGAACCGCTACAAAAGACGTAGTCTCTATACCTAAATTTGAAAGCGCGGCTAATATAACAAATATAAAAAGCAGTGTTCTTGAACTATTTAGCACAAAATTTGAAAGCATAGGATCTATTTTTGTTTTACATAAGATCTTTCCTAAAACAAAAGTAAGTTTTGAAATAATCCATTTTCCGATAAAAAATATAAGAATAGAAACTATAAAGTTTAAGCTATACTTGCCCACAAGAGCAAGTATAGCCATATAATCTAGATTTTGAATAATCTCTAAATTCATTATTTATTTCTGAATTTAGCTTCTACACGGCGATTTTCAGCACGTCCTTCTTTTGTAGCGTTTGATGCTACAGGTTTTGACTCGCCAAATCCCTCTGTAGTGATCTTGCTTTTGCTAACACCCATTTTTTCTAAAACAGATGCAACTGCGTTAGCTCTTTTTAGTGATAGCTTTTGGTTGTAAACATCTGAACCGGTGCTATCAGTATGTCCTTCTAGGATAATTCTATACTCTGGGTGATCTACCATAACATTTGCTACTTCTTTTATCTTTGCTTCATACTCAGGGCTAACTGTAGCACTATCAAATGCAAAATTTGCTTTTAAGCTTAAGCGGATAACTTTTTCACAACCGTACTCATCAACAACAACGCCTTTTGGAGTACCATAGCATCTATCTACATTGTCAAAAACGCCATCGCCATCTTCATCACCGATAGCTGGAGCAATAGGTGCTGGAGCAGGAGCTGCTTTTTCTTCTACCACTGGAGCAGGAGCTGCCTTAGCAACCTCTCCAAAAGAAACTGCAAATCCAAGAGAGTATAGGAATGTGTTTGATCCGTGATTCCAATCAAGCGCATCTCTAGCTTCTGCTTTAAGTGCGAAGTTATCTGTAACTTTGTATTTTAAGCCAAGACCAGCTTGAGCAAATCCGCCATCTTCGATATCGTTTGCTTCATGAGTAAGATCTTGATATCCAAGTCCTAAAAGTCCATAAACTGAAAATACATCAGTCAAAGGAAAATCTTTAATTAAATTTATATAGTATCTTGTTAGATCAGTATCTTTACCTGATAGGTTTTCAAAAGTTACGTTTTTAGAGTAGTCAAAACCAAGTTCTAATTGACTTAGTAAAAACATATCTAGATTTCTAGCTATTCTTAAACCTATAAATTTTTGGTCATCAATACCTTGAGTACCTTCTGGATGGGCATATCCCACAACTGGAGTAAATTCGTAGTTATATGCGTTAGCACCAAAAAGTGCAGATGCGGCACATAACGCCAAAGCAATCTTTTTCATTTCTTGTCCTTTATAGAATTTTCATATATTATTTTAGCACAATTTTTTAATTTTATTATATATTTTTTTAAAAAAATGATTTGAACAATCTGCAATAAAAAATTTAGAGGGAGGCGACCACCTAAATCTAGATGGCCGGATAAATTATTACAAAAAGGAGGTTTACTGTTGAACGGTATAATTATATATAGAAGTTATTAACTTAATTGAAATTTTTTATAAACTTTTACTAAATAAATAAGACGAAATTTGATAGATAATATAAATTTGAAAGCCCAAACGAGCTTCCAAATTTGAGAATATTGAGAAATAAAGATTATCTCTTTGAGAATTGTGGGCTTCTTCTTGCTTTTCTGCGTCCGTATTTTTTACGCTCAACAACGCGACTATCTCTAGTAAGAAGACCTTGTGGTTTAAGTGCAGCTCTAAAGTCTGCATCTATAGCTGCTAAAGCTCTTGAAATTCCGTGTCTTAAAGCTTCTGCTTGAGCTGAATAACCACCACCTAAAGTTGAAGCAGTGATATCCATAGAAGTCTCTTGTTTAGTTACAAGAAGTGGTTGAACAACTTTCAACTTGATAGCTTCGTGTCCGCCAAGCCAAGTGTTTAGATCCATACCATTTACAACTATTTTGCCACTACCTGGTTTTACCCAAACTTTAGCAACTGCTGTTTTTCTTTTACCTGTTGCGTATGTTGTTGCCATTATTATTTTCCTTCTTTAGCTATTTGTGCAGTATGTGGGTGTTCATTTCCCGCATAAACTTTAAGTTTTTTAAGCATTTCTTTTCCGAGTTTTGTTTTTGGAAGCATACCGCGAACTGCTAATTTATAAAGTTTTTCTGGTTTATTTACTAATAAATCACCGAATTTTTCACTTTTAACACTGCCAAAATAGCCTGAATGTCTGTGATAAAGTTTAGCTTCAGCTTTATTTGCACCTGTAAATTCAGCTTTACTTGCATTGATGATAATCACATAGTCACCACAATCAACGTTTGGTGTAAATCCTGGTTTATGTTTGCCACGGAGGTAAGTTGCAGCTTCTGTTAGTAATCTACCAAATCTCTTTCCAGCTGCATCAAGAACGATCCAATCGCGTTTAACTTCGCTTGGCTTAGTTATATTTGTCATAATCTTGCCTTTTATTCTTTAATTAGAGTTCGAATTATATCTAAAATTACTTAAATTTTACTGAATTTAAGAATATTTTTATAATTAAATTTGAACGTCTAAAAGCTCTATTTTATCTTTTAAAATATAAACTATTTTCCCATAAACTCGGTACTGCGGATAAATTTGAGATAAAATTTCCACATATTCTTTGACTTGATCCAAATTTGAATCAATATAATTTTTTGAACTTTTATAGTCAAACACTATCATCTCGTTTTCACCGACACAAAGCATATCTAAGCGTTTTATCTCGCCTTCAAATGCGATACCCTGTTCTTTTAAGATAATTTTAGCATTTAGTAAATTTAAAAACTCATCACATTTTATCAAATTTAAAATACGCTCATAAATTTCATCTAAAACACTAGTTTCTAGCAAAGAACCAAATTCATTTAAAAGCGCTATGTGAGCATTTTGCAAAGATGATTCGCTAAAGCCATCCATCATCTCCAAAGCGTAATGTAAAGCCTTACCAAAATAGATAGAGCTTAGCTCACTCAAAGACCGATCTTTTACCGTTTTAATATCTTGTTTTTTTACTTTTTCAAAAGGTTTTAGATGGATCTGCTCTAAAGATTTCTTTTCATCTTTTTTAGAAACCACCTCTCCTATCTCCATAGAATTTAGATGCAAATATTCATTTTGCGTATTTTTACCGTATGGTTTAAAATAAGATATGTTTTTCCCATCAGGATCTGATTTTGCCATAATTAAAAGATTTGACTTTGCACGTGTGAGCGCTACATAAAGCTTGTTTAGATCTTCTTGTCTATCTAGAAGCTCTCCTGTTTGCTTTAAATTTATATACTCTTTATCGCCTATACTTCCTAACGCTTTATCATTTAATTTTATATTCCATTTTTTATTTTTGTCGTCATATTCGCTTAAAAAAGGTTCTTTTCTTGAATCTTTATTACCTAAAAAATCCACGACTATAACAGTGTCAAACTCAAGCCCTTTGCTTTTATGCACACTCATCAAAGAAATACCTTGATGGCTCGTATCTGCGCTTTGTTCTCCTCTTTTAGCTATATTAAAAATAAGATCAAAAATATCTTTATAATCAGAGCTTATTTCATAAAGTTTGAGTAAATTTTTATCAAAACAAGATAGTTTTAGATATTTTGCGACAAATTTAAGCGTAGAGCAGAGACTATTTTCTATCTTTAGATTTAAAATATTAGGCTTGTATCCCAAAAATTCATTTAAGGTTTGAGCATAAATTTCATCTTTAAACAAACAGTATTTTATAAACTCCAAAACAAGTCTAACACTAAGTGTATCGATAAGCAAATTTGTACTACTTGAAACTACTGGAATGCTATGATCTTCTAGATACTCTTTGATTTTTGTTATATCGTTATTTTTCCAGCAAAGCACGGCTATATCATTATACGAAACATTTTTAGAAGTTAGAAATTCTATCTTTTTTCTAAGCGCTTCTAAAAAATCGTCTTTATCAAACTGTGAAATACCAACGTATCCGTTTTCATTTGACTTTGGAATTTGCGCGATAAAACCGCTTATCTTATCTTTAAAGGTTTGATTTACGAAATTTACTATATGCTTTGCACTTCTATAATTATGCTCCAAATGCTCTATTTTTATCTGTTTAAATTTGTCTGCAAGTTTATAAAAAAGCTCTTTTTTAGCACCACGAAAACGGTAAATGCTCTGTTTTGTATCACCCACGTAAAACAGACTTCCAACGCCATTTATGCTATCCCCACTCAAAGCCTCTTCTATCAAAGGAAAAAGTATCTCATACTGTAAAACATTCGTATCTTGAAACTCATCTATTAGTATATGTTTTATACGTCCATCTATCCTAAAATACAGCATCTCTTTGTCTAAATCTTTACTTAGAAGGTTATACACTAACTTTGTCACGTCACCAAATTCAAGGGAATTTTTAGTTTTTAAAACATCAGTTCGAACTTGTTTATAAGTGTCTATAAACTTTAACAACTCATTTATTCTAAATTTCTCATACGACTTATAGTAATCCCTCAAAAGATCTAATAACTCTTCTCTTAAAGATAAAAATTTATCATCGTCGTCTGTTTTACGAAAGTATCTTGTACCCTCAAATTTATCTATTATAGGCTTTTCAACGATCTCTCTTATAGATTTAGCGTTAAAATTACCTAAAAGATAGCTATTTGTGTAATTTAACTGCGAGTATCGCCCTAGCTCATCAAATTTACTAAGTACGTTTTTTGGATCTGGAAACGGATTATTTGCATCGATGTCTATCTCATCAAGTTTCATATATAGCTTTTCTATACTCTCTAAAACGCCATTTTTACCGCCTTCTACGCTTTGTATATAATGAGCAAATGAGCTTAAAAGTCCATTTTCATACAACGCTTTTATGAAATCAGCTCTTACAAGATCGCTTTCATCTTGTCCTACACTAAAATCTGGCATAAAACCTAAATTTAGACTAAACTGCCTAAGCACCATAGTAAAAAACGAATCAAAAGTAGATATTTTTAGCTCCGCTCTTAAAAAGCTGTCCATATATTTATCTCTTAGAGCTAAAACTTCATCTTCGCTAAGACCTAGCATAGCGCAAAGCTCTTCTAACTCTCCTTTTGATCTGCCGTCTTCTTTTAAATGAAGATCGCAAAAAGCAGAAGTGATACGCTGCTTCATCTCGTTTGCCGCTTTTTTTGTGAAAGTTAGTGCTAGGATCTTTGAGATGTCGTTTCCTTGCAAAACAAGAGCGATATAGCGAACTGAAAGAGCAAATGTTTTTCCACTTCCAGCGCTCGCTTCTAAAGCCAGATATGGCGTCATTTGAGCTCCTTTTTGCAAAACAAAGCGTAGTCACAATACGCACAAGCCTTAGGGTTTCTCTCAAAACAAACTTCGCTGGAAAACTCAGCTTTAAGAGAGTTTATACACTCTTTTAGCGTGTCTAAATTTGATCCGTTTTTTATAAATTCATTATTCAAAAAGCTAAAATAACAAGACTCACACTTCCCATAAAGAGCTTCATAGAATGCAAGTTGAAATGACTTTTCATTTACAGCTCCAGTTTTATAATCTATGAGTAGATCATAGTCTAGCCCTCTATCTATCCTATCGATTTTACCAGTTATTTCTATGCCACAAAGTTTACTAGTAAAAGTTTTTTCACACTCTATGACTTTAAATCCGGATCTAAAATGCTCATTTTGAATATTTTCAAATTCGTCTAATTTTAATTTAAAAAGCTCGAAATCAAGCAAATTTATTCTATTTTTATAGCTTTTCAAAATAGAATAAAACTCGTTTTTGTCAAATTTATCACTAAATTTAGAAAAATACGCCCTTAGACATTCGTGTATAATACTGCCAAATTCGTTTGCTTTTGTTTCATCTGTAAAATTTCTATATCCGCCAATTTTCAAAATATATTTATAATAATATTTTCTTTTACAAGTATTGTACGTATCTAGTCTCGAAAAAGATAGCGGATAGCTAAAAAAATCATGCTTTAAAATGATGTCTCTAAGAGATAAGTCCAGATTTGCACTTTCTTTATTTAATGCTTGCAAATAGCTGTCTTGTGGATATTTTTCATCTTTGTATATATCAAAATCTCGTGCAAATCTAGACACGATATGCTCTTCATCGCTAAGATAAGATATGCTTACGAATTTAGCACGATTTATCAAGCTTTCATAGTAAAATCTTTGTAAATTTTCTCTATCTAAATGACTGATCAGTCCTGCTTTTTTTCTCACAGATGAGCTTAAAAACATCTCTTTTTGGCTAGGATGCGGAACGAGATTGTCATTAAAGTCGACTATGACAACAGCGTCATAAATTTTTGATCTGCTCTCCAAGATCCCCAAAACAGTTACTTCGCCACCGCCGACCATACTAAGCGAGATCTCTTTTAGCTTCATCAAAAAGATCTCCAAAATAGCATCTAAGCTAAACTCATTATCGCTTAAAAGCTGTTTTAGGACAAATTGTTCATTTTTTAAGATCTCATTTATGTCACTGCTAATCTCCAAAGTATTTACAATATCCCAAAGCAGTTCACTAAATCTCTCAAAACTACATTTTTGCTGGTAATTTTCTAGCAATCTTTGATAAATTTCACTCGGAAATTTAAAATAATTAAGCAAAGAAATAATACTATTTAAGCTACTACTTTTTTCTAGATAGGCATCGTCAAAACTATATGCTAAGCCATCATCAAGAGCAGTTTTTAAAGCATTTAGCAAGATGTATATATTTTCATTTTTGAAACTTTTGCCCATCGCGTAGTTAAGCATATTGTTTTCATCAAGATTAACCAAAGTTTCGCAAAAGCTCTCATCTGGTAAAACAACTGCTATATTTTTAGGATCGACTCCTTTTCTGATGAACTCAGAAACTTCATCAAAAATATATGCGCATTGCAGACTTCTGATTGAAAATTCTTTTATTTTAATAGTGTGATTTTTAGAAGTTTCTTTTTGAGATACTATTTCTTTTTGACCTAAATTTAAAGTGTATTCTTTTCCTATATCGAATTTAAGCCCGGAAATTTGAGCTATGCTAGATACTGTTTTTTGATTAAATTTACTAGAAGTAAAATTTAAAAAAACAGAGCATTTTTTAGCTATGCTAGATATAATCTCAAGATCAAATTTAGACAAAATGCCGTCTATTTGCAAATGGATCTCATCATAATGTTTTATAAAGTCGAAATTTATCTCAAACTCATCACAAACGCTGATATCATCATAAAATCCACTATTTTTCAGCATAGCAAAATAAGTTTTTTGAAGCTCTTCAAGTATGCTTAAATGCTCATCATAACCAGCATACACATCACTTTGCCTAAGAGTATTTATATCGACTCGCTCTCTTTTTAACTCTTTAAAAAAAGAAAAAAGATAATCACTATTTTTTAGGAACGCAAAAAACTCAGTAGGGATACCGAGTTTGGCCGAAACTTTTTTAGTTGCTTTGGCCGCTTTTTGCATAATGAGAAGTCGCTCTACCAAACTAGCTTTTTTTAAATTTCTAACCAAAATCACTTTTTTTTCAAATTCAGCTATAGTTATAGCTTTTTGTAGAAGAGCATTTTTTAAAGAGTTGTTAGAGTAAAAATCCCTAACATTTCTTGAAGAACTCAGAACATTTAAAACTCTATTTTGCGTAAAATTCAAATTTATAAAATCCTATGCTATTTGGGTTAGAGGTAAGCTTCATCTTAACTTCCCAGCGTCCAGCTTTGTCTAAAATAAAGCTATTTATTTTAAGCTTTCCATTATCTAAGCTATATGTTAAGTTTTTATCAAAATCGCCAGTATGCGGTCTAGTTAGAAGTAAATTTATATCTAAATTTGAAGCATTAGTATCAAAAATGAGCTCTATAGGTTTGTTTATATCAACGACCGGAACTACCCTATTTCGTCTTAATATCTCTGGTTTATTTGTGTTATTTTTTTGATCTATTAGTATAGTTGCGTTTTGATCAAATTTAAAATCTAAGTCAAATTTAGCCTGAGCGGCATTTATTTCATTATAATTATTTTCAACGTTTTGATATTTATCAAAATAGAAATTATCCATATGTACCGGAAAGTCCAGCGAATAATAAATAGTATAAGCACAAGCACATACTATAGCAAAAATCGAACCCAAAATACCGTAAGGCCAAAATGTTTTTTTATGCATGAAGTCCTCTTTTAAATTTTCGCACCAAAAATACGACTATTACTAAAAACATCGAACCATAAACAAAATATCTAAGTAAATTTAATGTAGTTTTATTTGAATTTCCTATAGAATTTACTAAAATGACGTCTTTACTTTTAGCTACCATATCAGATATATCGGCGTATCCGTTTAGCATAGCTGCGTTGTAGATATCCTCACCTTTATTTGATACTAATATGGGAAGTATGGTTCCTACTTCAGGATAAGGGCTTAAAACAGCGTCTTTATCAAACAAAGCGTAAGCATCGTCTGAAGCAAATATATCTACTTTGCCTGATTTTTTATCTTCCGTTTTAGGTGAAATAGCTAATAAAATATAAGGTTTTTTAAGATTGCTTTCGTGATCTTTTGTAGCAGATCTCAGATCGCTATCTTTAGTAGTTATAAGATCTAAAGTTACGCCGGTTTTTTCTTTGAGTTCAGAACCTATTTGGTTCAATTTGGTTCTTACGTTATCACTTATAATGCCTGCATTGTCTATAACAATGCCATTTAAATTTGAAACTGATAAAAGAGCGGCTATCAAACCGCTCTTAAAAAATGTAGATAACTTCATCCGATAAATAGATGATTTGGAGTTAAAACAGACCAAGCAGTTATAGCTGCTGCTATTATAAGACCAATTACAATAAGTGAATCTAAAATATTTGACATTTTTACTCCTTGACTACCATAACTTCAGCTTCTTGAGTCATACTACTTTTCATTTGCACTGAAGTTGGATTTACGAGTTTATATGGTTTTTGCATAACATCTTGTTGAGACACGATGCCAAGATATGTTAAAACTCCCAAAATGCTTAGAAGTAAAACAGTAGCTATAAGCATACCAGTAACACCGCTAAGACCGAAAACAGATCTATTTGTATTTTCCACTTATTCTCCTTTTGAAAGTGAGATAACATACTCGCCAACAGCTTTTTCTTGTGTTGGATTTATTATGCCAGAACCTGTAAATTTAGGCATATGACCTATGTTTCCTACTTTACCGCGATTTAAGACATCAACGACAAATGCGCTTGAGCCATATATAGTAAGATCTGGAGCTTGTCCGTCCATACCTTTGCCATCATTGCCGTGACATGCAGCACAAGTAGCCCACGCTTCGCGTCCTGCTTCTACTAGATTTTCATTGCTTGTTTTCTTAATAGCAGAAATTTCTTTTGCAACAAAGGCTGCGATAGCTTTTGCGTCAGCAGCTTCAGCTAAGCCACTAGGCATCTCACCAAGTGGATAATCAAGCCCTTTTGAACCATTCATTATAACATCGTAAATAGCTTTTTCAGTTCCCCACATATTTAGATCGGCAGCTTTGCCGTTGATACCATCAGCTGTTATGCCATGGCAGCTAGCACATTGAAGTAAGAAAACTTGCTCGCCCATAGCTCTTAGCTCTTCACTACTTGCATTTGCGAATTTGCTTTGGAAATTATCGTTATAAGCTTTAACTTCTTCGTTATATTCGCCTATTTGAGAATATGAATTTAGTGGATATCCAGCCAAAAAGTACCATATAGCCCAAATAATAGTCAATACAAACACAACAGCCCAACCAAATGGCAGTGGATTTTTATATTCGCCTATTCCATCCCAGTTATGTTCGCTTAATTCTCCGCCCTCTTTTTTTACTTTCATCAGCTTAAATAGCCTACCAACGACAACAAGTGTCAATACAATGATAGCTATAGCGCCAAGAATAGTAAGCGAATTTACATTATCTTCTAGATTAAACCATTTCATTTTTCAACGCTCCTCTTAGCATTATCGTTATCTGTAGAAACATTTTCCAAGATCTCATCACTTAGATCATCATTTAGCGCTAGTTTAGAGTACTGCTCATAGTCACGTCTGCCGGCTTTTTCTGACTTCTTAAGATGAAACCAATAGCCATAAAGCAAAACCACCATAGCTACTAATAGTATAAAATAACCGTATGCTTGAAGTTCTCTCATTGTTTCTACGCTCATAACATAAACCTTATTTTAAGCTATTCAAGTATGCTATAAGTGCAACTATCTCGCGAATCTCGCCTCTAGCAAATGCATCTTTAACATCTTGATCTTTCATCTGTTCAACTATAGCAGCCGCTTCTTCATTTACCATAGTCTTAGCCTCTTCTAAAGTACCAAGTTTTGGCATACCTTCAGTATCATATGGTACGTTAAATACTTTTTTTACAGTAAATGCTTCTGCGTACGCTGTTTCTATGTCTGCATTTTTATTAAACATATGTTTATATGCAGGCATTATAGATCCTGGAACAACGCTTGTTGGATCTTTCATATGATTTTCATGCCAATCCGTACTTCTGTAGTTACCTACACGCCAAAGATCCGGACCTGTTCTTTTTGATCCCCAAAGAAATGGTCTATCATAAGCATATTCGCCACTGATAGAATACATTCCGTATCTATCTGTTTCTGATTTAAACGGTCTGATAAGCTGTGAGTGACAAGCATTACAACTATCATTGATATATACTTGACGACCTGCTAATTGCAAAACCGTATATGGTTTTTTATTTTCGACAGGTCTTGCACGGTCAGCAAAATCAGGTAAAATCTCAACAACACCGGCGTAAGCTATAAAGATAAAAACAAATACTGCAAAAAAGAATGGATTTTTTTCTAACCAACTAAACATTCATTCCTCCTTACGCAGCCATCGGTGAAGCACTTACTGGTTCACGTTCGACTATTTTACTTGATGAAATTGATTTGAATATGTTATAACTAAACATAAAGAAGCCGATTAAGTACAGCAATCCGCCAAGAGCTCTAATCCAATAATACGGTATAAGAACAGTAACTGTATCTATAAATGAATAAGCAAGGTTGCCGTATTCATCAGTAGCTCTCCACATCATACCTTGAGTGATTCCAGCTATCCACATAGAAGCAAAATATAGAACGATACCTGTTGTTTGGATCCAAAATTGAGCTTCCATCAAAGATTTGCTATAAAGCTCTCTTTTGAAAACACGTGGAGTCATGTGATAAAGTGCTGCCATAGTCATAAATCCAACCCAGCCAAGAGTACCATCATGAACGTGTCCAGGGATCCAGTCAGTGAAGTGAGCTAGTGCATTTACTGATTTGATAGAAAGGATCGGTCCTTCAAGAGTAGAGAACATATAGAACGTACTTGCCAAAATCATAAATTTTATAAGTGGATTTTCTCTTAGTTGTCCCCATTCGCCCTTCATAGTAAGAAGCATATTTATCGCAGATCCCCAGCTAGGAAGTATCAAAACTACTGAAAATATAGATCCCATAGTTTGCATCCAGTCTGGAACGGTAGAATAAATAAGGTGGTGACCGCCAGCCCAAAGATAAACAAACATAAGACCCCAAAATGAGAATAATGATAGTTTGTAACTAAATATCGGTTGCCCGCTCTCTTTTGGTAAGAAATAGTAAATTTGAGCTATTATAGCTACTGTAAACACGAACGCAACAGCGTTATGTCCCCACCACCATTGAACTAGTGCGTCGTTTGTTCCAGCATACATAGAAACTGAATGCAGCCAACTACCAACGCCAGCTACTAGACGGGTCGGAACTTCCATGTTATTAAATAGATAAAGCATAGCAACACCTAAAAATGTAGCTATGTAATACCAAAGTGAGATATAAAGAGTTTTTTCACGGCGAATTCCGATAAGTCCAAATATAGAAATTCCCCATAAAACCCATGTTACAACAACAAGAAGATCTATAGGCCACTCTAGCTCTGCATACTCTTTTGAAGTACTAAGTCCAGCAAAAAGACTGACTACAGCCAAAGCTATAACAATAACATATAGCCAAAAATGAAGTTTTCCTATAAACATTAGGAATTTAGATTCGCTCATAGAGACTTTTAGCACTCTTTGACCGATATAATACCAGGTAGCAAAAATACCTGACAACATAAACCCATAAACCACGCCATTTGTATGGAGCGGTCTTAAACGACTAAATGTTCCGTATTCACCAGCTAGGTAATTAAGATCTGGATAGGCCATTTGAAAAGCTATCAAAGTTCCTATAGCCATACCTACTATACCAAATATAATAGTGGTAAACATGAAGTACTTAGCGACTGTATAGTCATAATTCAATGCATTACTTGGTTGCATCAAAAAGTTCCTCCTGTCAATTTTTTATGTAATCCTGAAAAACACATAACTTTGAAATTATAAGGTAAATAAAATATAAATTTTCTTAAAAAGATTAAATTAGTATAAATTAATCATTTATATATCGCCTAAAAATGGGCTTTTACATAGATAAACTTTCTACAAATTTGTTTCTATTTTGTAACCAAGACCCGGTACATTTTTAATCAAATTTGAACCTACTTTATCACGAATACGTTTAATAAACGTTCTAATCGCAGCGTCACTAACTTTTTCACCGACCCAAACGCTATTTTTTATCTCTTCATGCAGCACTAAAGTTCCAAGTCTTTTTACTAAGATAGACACAAAAGCTAGCTCTTTTTTAGTAAGAGGAATTTCATCACCGCCTTTGATCAAGACTTTTTTTGATTTGTTAAATGCATAGCCATTTGCGATATCAATGATACTTGCTCCGTTTATCTTACTTTGAGCCAAATAAGATATCGATTCAAATAGCTCTTCCATATCTATAGGTTTTATGATGTACTTGTCTATGCCTATCTCTATGGCTTTTAAAAGCTTTTCTTTTTCGCTAAACGCACTAAGAACCACGATAGGAGAGTCCTTTGAGATCTTTTTAATCTCTAATGACATATCAAGTCCGTCCATAATCGGCATAGAAATGTCGGTTATAACGATATCTGGGCTAAATTTTTTAAACTTTTTTAAGCCTTCATCGCCATTTCCGGCAAGCAAAACTTTTTTAAAAACGCCCTCCATGGCATTACCCATGCTAGTTCTGATTTTATCCTCATCTTCGACTAATAACACAGTAAGATTTTTTAGTGCTTCACTCATTTTCATCTCCTTTATTTGTTGTAATTACTGGTATATTTATTTCAAAACAAGTTCCGAATTTGATATTTTTTACGCTTATTTTTCCATTCAATTTTTCTATAATCTGCTTACTCATATAAAGTCCAAGACCCGTACCTATACTCGGATGTTTCGTAGTAAAATAAGGCTCAAATATTTTGTCTTTAGTATCGTCTTTGATACCTCCTGCATTATCGCAAATTTTGATCTTTACGTAATTTTTACTATTTTTTATAGAGAATTTAATCAGTTTTGTAGGAGGATCTACATCTTTAAATGCATCTCTAGCATTTGTTAAGATATTTACAAATACTTGAGAAAGTTCATTTCTATATCCCCTTACCCACGTATTTTGATCACAATTTATCTCGAGTTTTATCCCATCTTTTTCAAGCGTTCTTTGCAGCATTAAAACTGCATCTTTAAGCGCAGAAGAAACTTCAAATTTCTCTTTTTTTGTATTTGAATTGAAAAAATTTCTAAAGTCTTCTATTGTGTTGCTCATACTTTTTATGACTGATTTTGAATGCTCATAAATATCTAAAAACTCATCATTTGGATTTGAAACTTGTTTAAGTCTAAAAAGATCTATGCTAAGCTCATTTAATGGCTGACGCCACTGATGAGCTATGTTTGCTAACATTTCTCCCATATTTGCAAGGCGACTTTGCTGAAACATCAGTTTAGTTTTTTCCTCGTTTTTAGCAACTTCTTGTAGAACTTTTTGTTCTAAATTTTTATTTAGATCTAGCAACTCTTTTGTCTGCTCTTCTACTTTATGCTCAAGAAGTAAATTTAACTCTTTAAGCTCATTTTGCGTTTTTAAAAGTCTTTCGTTTAGCAAAACGACTTCTGTCACATCATGCCTGATAGCTACGAATTCTTCTATATCTCCACTCTCACCGAGTATAGGTATAATGGTGGTATTTAGATAAAAGCTGCTACCATCTTTTGCTCTGTTTTTAACGATGCCTTTATGGACTTTTTTTGCCAAAATAGTATCCCAAAGCAGCTTGAAATTTTCACTAGGTACATCTGGGTGACGAACTATACTATGAGGCTGTCCGATGAGCTCTTTTCTACTATAACCGCTTATTTTACAAAACTCATCATTGACAAAAGTGATATAGCCATTGATGTCTGTTTTTGAGACTATGTTACTCTTATCAATGGCATCTTGATACTGTTTAAGTTTAAAACTTAGATTATTCATTTTATAGCCATAAATCCTAAATATGCCAAATAAATACCATACAAAGATATGATAACGGACGAAAATAAATTTGCCATACTCTTAAATTTAGTACTCAAACTATGAGCAATGCCGCTAAAAAAGAGCATAACTGGCAACGTGCTAAGACCAAAAATAAGCATGATAATAGATCCGTGTAAAGCACTTCCACTACTAAGAGATAACGCTAAAAAATAATATACAACGCCACACGGTAAAAAACCATTTAAAAATCCAAGCATCATAAAAGACACCAAGCTATCTTTTTTAATCAGTTCTTTAAATTTTGGTATGATAAGTTTTTTAGCAAATGTATCGTTTTCTATAAAGCTTAGCAACTTGCCTCTTTTGATAAGCGCGATCCCTAAAACCACGAGAAAAATACCTAACAAAAAAAATATATAGCCTTTAGCCGTACTACTAAAAATAATAGCAGAACCCAAAAAACCAAACAATAAACCAAGTACAATATATCCGAAAATTCTAGATATCTGATATGCAAAGCTAAAAATAGTGGCGCTACAAGCGTTTTTATTTGCAAGTTTAGTACTATAAGCTATCACAAATCCACCGCACATAAATGTACAATGCGATATGCTTGCAAGAAATGCAACACTAATAACGCTCACTAAAGTAGCTATATCCATTTATAAAATCTCAATAAATTTTTTAAATATATATTTGCTTTCATTTGGACCGCTACTAGCTTCTGGGTGATGTTGCACCGAAAATACTTTATCGCCTTTATATCTAACGCCCTCTATGGTGTTATCAAAAAGGTTTCTATGGGTGATTGTCGCTACTTCTGCTATACTTTCAGGAACATTATAATTATGATTTTGAGCAGTTATCTCTATGCTTTTTGTTTCCAAATTTAAAACAGGGTGATTTGCACCGTGTTGTCCAAATTTAAGCTTGTAAGTTTCATATCCATAGGCATTTGATAAAAGCTGATGCCCTAAACAAATTCCAAACATAGGAATATCTGCTTTGATAAGTTTTTTAATCTCACCTATCTCATCAACTAGCATTTTTGGCTCACCAGGTCCGTTGCTTAAAAACACTCCGTTTATCTCGCCTTTTTTAAATTTATCTATTAGAAACTCGGCTTTAACGTCGTGAGGATAAACCTCTACTTCAAGTCCTGCTTCACAAAGCTCATTTAGTATATTTCTTTTTACGCCATAGTCGATAACAGCGACTTTTTTACCGATAGATTTTAGCGAGCCATAGTTCATATTGCAGTGCTTCCACGCATTTTTGGAGTGCGCGTATCTGTTTTTCGTACTTACTATGCTAACATAGTTTATCTCATCTATCCTAGCGCTATTTTCAAGTTCTTGTTTTAAAAGCTCTTTATCACTGATCTCAGTAGATACGAAAACTCTCATATTTCCACTATCTCTTAACATCTTTGTAAGAAATCTAGTATCTATATCATAAACACCGAATTTACCTTGCTCATAAAAGAATTTTTCTATACTTTTTTGACTTCTAAAATTGCTTGGTGTTTCGTTAAAATTTCTTATAAATATACCGCTTGCGTGAATTTTACTGCTTTCTTGATCATCATCATTTATGCCCACTATACCGATCTCGGGCATAGTAAATACTATAAACTGTCCGGCATAGCTAGGATCTGTAATGATCTCTTCATAGCCAGTTAGTGACGTGTTAAATACAAGCTCGCCAAAAGCACTTCCACCTTTTCCAAAAGCTTTAGCTTCAAGATAAGTCCCATTTTCAAGGTAAATATAAGCTTTCATCAAATCATTCCTTTTTTTCTTAGCTCTTCTTCATAAAGTTTTTCAAAGACAAGATCATACTCTTCAGTGCCAGGTATAAGCTTTCTTTTATAGTTTTCTAACTTATCTACAACTATATCTTCGATCTCTTCATAGCTATTTATATAGTCTTTGATTGCATTATAAATAATATTTTTTACTCTATTTTCCGAAACTTTATAATCTATAAAATTCTTTTTCCAAAGAAGCTCTAAGATCTCATGTGCTATGTGATTGTAGCGATCTTCGTAAGTAAGTATCACGCCAAAATCTTTTGCAAGCCTTTTTTTTATAAGCCAAAACATATTTTTTCTATCAACTTGCATAAAATCCATTTCATTCTCGTTTTGCTCCAAAACTTGTTTTACTTTTTCTTCTAATGCTTTTTCCTTATTTATATCATCTTCTAAGATATCTTTTATCAAGTTGATGGTAGGCTCGATACCACCATTAAAGCTCACAAAACCACAGTTATAAAGATCTAGTCCGACTTTTCTTGCTATGTATGGCGCGTGTGGCAATTTTATACGCATAGATAACCTTTCACTTTTTTGTTATTATTTTAGCTAAATAAATGTAAAAAAAGAGTTAAACTAATGTGACATTTAAATTCTTTTAAAAATTATATTAAAAAGTAAAAATGTTCAAAATTTAAAAAATAAACTTAAAAATAATAATTAAATAAAAATTAATACATATACATATATAATTTAACTAAATTTAAAAGAAAGGAGATGTTATGAAAACTATCATTTTTGGTCTAGCTTTGATGATGTTTGCTTCATTTTTATACGCTCATTCAGGTGGTACGGACTCAAATGGCTGCCATACCAACAGCAAAACAGGCGAATATCATTGCCATTAAAAATAGATAAATTTAGTCGGTAGATCAAACGGCTAAATTTATATCAATAATTGCGATTTTAGATATTCTTATAATGATTTTACTTTAATTATCATAAATTTAATGCTTAAAAAACTATTTCGTAGCGTTATCTTCCATAAAAATTTCACTTTTCCTAAGCATACTAGTCAGTTCTGCAGCTACTGCTGGATCTGTTTTTGAAAGTATCGAAGATATTTTTTTAGGATTTAATGCGTATAAGATCTTTACGGCTTCTTCTCTTGGTAGCGAGCTTATGATCCCAGCTGCTGGAGCATCTTTCATCTTTTCATAGACTTGCAAAACTTTATCACTTGTGATAGTTTTTAACTCATTTAGAATTTGCTCATTTTTAGAAACCAAATTCTCTATGCTCTCTTTTTGTCTGTTTATCTCTTCTAGGGTTTTATTTATATCACTTTCTTTTTTTAAAAGACTTTCTTCTCTTTTATCAAAAAGCGCTTTTGTAGCCGCTCTATAAGCCTCTAGTTCTTGTCTTGCACTATCAAGTTTTTCAAATTCTTTAAGTATCTCGTCTTTTTTAGCTTCATATATCGCATTCCAGTCATTAGCGAATAAATTTAAAAAAATAAACATTGAGATCAAAATGATTTTCACTAATTTGCCTTTATAAAAGAGTATCTTTGGATAGCGATCTCATCAAGCATTATCGCTTCGTCTTTTTTTGCTTTTTCTAAGATTTTTTTAATCTCTTCTTGCTCTAAATATCTGATCTTTTCAAATTCCATATATGCTTTTTTATACTGAAGCTCATAGTGCATAATCTCTTTTTGATTAAGACTTAGCTTTTCTATGAGATCATCTTTATGTTCTCTTAAAAGCCTCTGTTCTTCTAAAGAAGACTTCATAACTATAAAATTTCCACCTTTTGGGAATTTATACGAGCCAAGTTCTAAAGTAGCTTTTTTAAGAAGATCTTCTAACTGCGAACGCAAAGTTCTGCACTTTGCAAGGCAGATTTCTATCTTATCTAAATTTTGCTTTTTGAGCTTTATCACTTGGCTGAATTTAGTATTCATCTGATAATAGTATCGTTTCTCTCTGGACTAGTTGATATAAATCCTACTTTTACTCCGGTTAGTTCTTCGATTCTTTCTATGTATTTTCTAGCATTAAGAGGAAGATCTTCGTATTTTTTGATGCCACTTATAGTGTCCCAGCCCGGTAATTCTTCATATACCGGTTTTACGTTTTGTAAATCAGCTGGAAAACAGTCTGTTACCTCACCTTTATATTCATAAGCTTTACAAATTTTAACCGTTTTAAATCCATCTAAAACATCTAATTTCATAAGAGCGTAAGTATCGACTCCATTTAGCCTTGAAGCGTATTTTACGCCCACAGCGTCAAACCAACCGCATCTTCTTTTACGTCCAGTAGTGGTACCAAACTCTTTACCGATCTGGCATAGTCTCTCTCCATCATCTCCTAAATCTTCAGTAGGAAACGCTCCATTTCCAACTCTTGTAGAATACGCTTTGATAATACCTATAACTTTTCCTATACTTTTTGGACTAAGCCCTAGACCTGTGCAAGCTCCTGCGCTGATAGTGTTTGAGCTAGTAACATACGGATATGTACCATGATCTATATCAAGAAGAGTGCCTTGAGCTCCTTCAAGAAGAACTTTTTTATCATTATCTAAAGCTTTCCATAAAAGTTCTGTCGTATCAGTGATAAACGGCGATAAAACATCACTAAATCTAACAAGATCAGAAAGTATTTTGTCATGTTCAGGTATCTCTATACCTAAAGCATCAAAATATACCTTATTTGTCTCAAAATCTTTCATAAGGCTTGCACATAAAGTTTTTGGATCTAAAAGCTCACCAACCCTATGTCCGCTTCTGCTAATCTTATCTGAATACGCAGGCCCTATGCCTTTTCCTGTTGTTCCTATGGCTTTATCGCCTTTTAACTTCTCTTTTGCTTGGTCGATCAAAGAGTGATGAGCTAAATTTAAATGTGCTCTATTGCTTATAAAAAGCCTACCTTTTAGATCTTCAAACTGCGCCATCTCGCTAATAAGAACTTCTGGGTTTACAACAACACCATTTCCTATGATATTTATAATATTTTTATGCAAAATTCCACTTGGAACAAGGTGCAAAGCGTATCTTATACCATCTACCCATATAGTATGACCGGCATTGTGTCCTCCGCCACTTCTACAAACTACGTCGTAATCTTGCGAAAGCATATCTACTATCTTACCTTTTCCTTCATCGCCCCATTGTATTCCAACTATCAAATCAGCCTTGTTCATAATCTATCCTTTTTATATTACTTGCTTAAATACTCTATCAAGGCATCGCTAAAAACAGCAAAACCCACAGAAACTTTACCATCAATCTCATAGCTACCACCGCCACTTAAAATGGAATTATCGCATAAAAACCTAAAAAATAGCTTATCGTAATATCTCATTTTAGAATAATAAAGCGGTGCATAGACCTTATTTTCCCATTCAAATGAACCTGCTAAATCTTTTACTAAATTTAAAGGATCTTTTAGTTCAAAAGGTGCCATTTTTATAACTTCATCGATATCTTTTATATCTTTTATGACAGTTAGCTTATTTAACCAAGGCTGGTTGGTTCCTAGTATAACTTCTAATCTTCCGTTTTCAAACACACTAATAGGTAAATTTAAAAGTTTGCATATTATCTTTGGAATTTCTATATTGCTTATCTGACAATGCGGTTTTATACCAAGCTCTATAAAAAGCTCTTTAGCGATATTCATACATGCCTTTAGATCATCGCTACCTAGTATTTCAGCGCCGATTTGATAAACTTCGCTACTTGGATACTTAAAAACCGGCTGTATATAAAACCACTTTTTGGTATCATCGTCTTTTATACGACGTGTTGCTATGCGGACGACATCGACTGTGCTATCTGCTCTCAGGCTTATTTCGTGATTGTTATTATCCGAAAATCTAAGTAATTTTTTAGGATCTACGCTTAAATGCTGATGATAACTAAAATACGGAGTTATGATCTCGCTAAAACCGTGATTTAAAAGGATATCACTAGCCCTATTTTCTATAAATCTTTTTAATTTTGCGCTATTTCCAAAATACAACTTACTTCCGTCTGGAATTTCGTGTTCATACACTGTTTTATCGATATTTTCGTTCAAATTTCATCTCCGTCTATTTTATTTAGTAAATCAGATCTTATCTCTTTTAGCCTTGATATCAAATGGCTATTTTTATCTTTGCTATTGTAAATATCTGCTATCAAATTCTTAGACTCATCTAGCAACGGCTCAGAATATCTAGTGGCAAATTCTTCATGGGTCTTGAAGTATTTTTCAAATTCAAAATCCGTTTTCTCAGCGCTATTTAAATTTCTATTTTTAAATAATAATTTATATATAGAAGCTATCTCAAATGCATAAAATAAACATAAATCGCTTTTTAAATTTAAAGATTGAGCGATTTTAAACTCAAAATTATTCATAAAAGGCAAGATCTCATCTTCTCTCATAGGTTCTGATATTAGATTTCCTTGGATATTGTCAAATCCTATGCTTGAGACGATTTTATATATTCGTTCATCACTTACGCCTTTGATCACTGGAGTCTTACCAAACGCCTTACAAACACTATATATATTTTGCAATACTTCTATATTTGCGCTATCTTCTAAGATCTCTAATGCATAATCTTTATTTATCTTATAGATATCTGCTTGGATATATTTCATCGTTTTAATAAAAGCCGTATCTAAACCAAAGTCATCAAATACCAAATTTATCCCTAGATCTTTATATTTAAAAATCCCATCAAAAGTAGTGCTTGTAGATAGCGGCACATCAGTAACTTCGATCTCTAAAAGATGACAAATAGCACCGTACTCGCTACATAACTTTTTAAATTTATCAAAAAACAGTGGATCTCTTAGCTGTTTAAGAGGTATATTGACACTGATATTAGTATGTTTTAAACCGAGATCTTTTATGGTTGAAAGTGCAAATTTTATAACCCAGATGCTAAAATCGGTTATCCATTTTTTATGTTTTAAAACATGTAAAAAATCAAGCGGTAGCACAATACCTTTTTGCGGATGTTTCCATCTGATCAAAGCTTCGAAGCTTATTATTTTTTTATCTTTCGTATTTACTACTGGTTGATACATCAAGATAAACTCATCGTGACTAAACTCATCATTGGACAAAATCATCTGGTTATAATAATCAAATAAAGAGTCTTTCTCCTCATCAAAGATATAAAATCTATTTTTACCAGAATATTTTGCTTTATACATAGCCCAATCAGCTTGTTTTACAAGACCACTTATGTTTATCTTTTCTTTTTGCGGATACAAAGTAGCACCTATACTTACTCCAACTTTTATATTCATATCATTTATGATTATATCATCATTTACCGAGTTTAGTATATCATCAAATATAGTTTTTAAATTCTCTATATCATCTATATCTTTTATCAATGCTACGAACTCGTCTCCGCCAAATCTAGCCAAAAGATTTTCTTTTAAAACATCTTTTATACGAGATGAAACCTTGATCAAAACAGCGTCGCTGATATTGTGTCCGTATGTATCATTTGCTTGTTTAAAACCGTCTAAATCAAAATAAACTAAACCTAGCTTTTTATTATTTGCTTTGGCTTCTTTCATAAATTTAGATAGTTTTTCTAAAACAAAAAATTTATTTGGAAGCTTTGTTAAAGGGTCAAAATGCGCTATTTGTTCAAGTCTGACTTCATTTTTCTTAGACTGAGTTATATCTGAAAATATACCTACGTAGTTTTGCACTTCGCCATCGCCATTCTTAACAGAGCTTATAGTAAGCATCTCAGGATATACGTCTCCATTTTTACGTTTGTTCCAAATTTCACCACGCCAAAAGCCAAATTCTTTTATATTTTTCCACATATCTACATAAAAATCTACATTATGCCTATTTGATGATAAAATATTTGGATTTTTTCCTATGACTTCTTCTTTAGAATAACCAGTTATTTGTGTAAATGCGTCATTTACGTCAAGTATATTTGCATGTAGATCAGTAATGGTTATGGCTTCCCTAGAGTATGAAAATACGCTCGCGATAAGTTTTAGCTGAGATTCTGTTTTTATTCGCTTGCTTATGTCTTCTATGATGCCGCATATATTTCCGATGTCTTGATGAGAATTTAACCTTTTGCCTTTTATCGCCATCCAGATTATTCTTTCATCTTTTGATACAAATCTTATCTCTAGATATAGATTATCTATATCTCCGTTTATACATTTTGTCTGCATTTTGTAGAATTTATCCAGATCATTTTGATGGATAATCTTTGCAAGCGTTTCAAATTTTATCGTATCTAGCTCTTCTGGTTTGTATTCAAGAAGATTAAAAAAGTTATTTGAAAAGTGATAAGTTTGACTTTTGCAGTCATATTCAAAAGATATGGCAGATGATGCCCATAAGAAATTTTGGTATTTATTGATCTTTTCTTTATACATATCTTCTAGTAATTTTTGGCGGCTATTTTTAAACATAAATAAAGTAGCTATGATACCATCAAAACTATCTTTTGAAATTTTAATATATACTTTAAACCATTCATATTTTTTACTCTTAAGAAGTATCCTACAAGATCTCTCAAACTCACCATCAGGCTCATAGTATGTTCCAAAAAGCTTGACTTTATGATTTACATCTCTTAATATAGGGATAATATCTTCTTCGTGAATGATGCTTTTAAATCCAAAATCATTGAAAATCACATCTTCTACGTTATATCCAAGTATATCAGATACGTTGTTTGAAATTTGCACGACTTTCCAAATCTCATCTAATTTAAACGAAACTATAAGCACAGGACTAAGCCCTAAAAGCTGCTTTTCTTTTCTAAGATTATCTAGTTTTAGTTGATGCTCCGTCACGTCCCAGACTATCATAAAATAAAGGCTGTTTAAATTGGTAAGTATAGGCGTCGTACTGATCTGAACTTTTCTAAGATCTCCATTTGCCATTTTATGAGTACAAAGAATATTGCCACTATCATAAAGAGAATTTGCTTGAACGTGTGCGTGTTTGTATGGATTGCAAGCTTGTAGTTTATAAAAACTCATCGAAAGAAGATGAGTCTTGTCATATCCGTAAAACTCAACAGCAGCGCTACTTGCGTCTATGATCTGAGCCGTTTTAGCGTCTATAAACAAGATATTTATACTGCTTTTTTGAAATATCAGCGCGTACTGCTCTTTATAGTCTCTAAGATCATTTATAGCGATGAGTTCTTGTAGATAAATATCGATCGTATTTTCTTGTATATCTTTAAAAGCACCACTAAGTTCGGATTGATAAAACTCACCTATCTTGAGCTTCTCAAGCATTTCTTTTAAATTTTTTATCTGCTTTACAAAGCCTTCTCTTATAAAAAGAAAATTATCAAAAGCTAAAAGTCCAAAAAGTACTAGAGCGATCAATGCCAAACTAAAAAATGCAAGATTTTCTTTAAAAATGTCCAAAAACGGCTTTTTAGAAACGATACCGATATTTAATATATCATTAAAATGCACACAGTAAAAACTAGCACCGCCCTCTCCATCAAATGAAATACCATAATTGTCATTGCTTTTAAGATCATTTTTCAAGCTAAGCATATCATAAATATTTTCACCATTTCCACCTGGTAAAAGAAAACCAGACGAATCTATAAAAAAGGTATCATTAGTCATTGATAAAGAATGCACTATTTTCGAGATATCTACTTGTGCTAAGATCTTTGTACCTTCATAGCTTGGTATAGCCATAAAAACAGTAGCGTTGCCATCATTATCAAATACGAATCTTGATATAAAAACACCATTTTCTCTAAATTTTCTTTTTTTATCAAAAATCAAAAAGCTATCTAGTCTTTGTTCTGGATCGCCGTAAGTTTGCATTATTTTTGAATCTTTATCTAAAATATAAACGGCTTTTAAAAACATATGCGAATCTACGATCTGTTTAAATTTAGTAGTAGATATTTTTGAATCTTTAAGCAAAGAAAAATCATGATTTATAAAGTCTATTTTATTTATTATATTTGACATATAGTATAAATTTAACGTTTTTAGGTTGTTTTCTATCTTATCAATTTTGATAAAAAATATAAAAATAATGAGAGAAATGATAGAGACAATAGATAAAACAGATATTAGGTAGGCTCGTTTAATAAGCCCATAAGAAAGCAGATCGCTACTAGACATAAACCCCTACCTAATAAGAAATTTGGCGAGAGAGTGAGTGAATCGAACACCCCACGAAACGGTCAACCGCTCCGTCACAGGATTTGAAGTCCTAGAACGCCACCAGGTCGTTTTACTCTCCATAACCTTGGGATTTTAGCAAATTTTTTATAAATTCAAGTTGAATACAGGCTAATATAAAAAATAATAAATTTTAAGTTAATTTAAGTTAAAATTATAAAATATCAAATATATAAAGTAGTAATGAAGCAAATAATCATATTTATACTGCCGCTGGTACTTAGTGGATGCGTAGGGCTAATAGCTACTGGAATGAATGTAAATACGGCATATAACGCCTATGCCATCTCAAAAGACGAACGCGGAATTTACTCCATTGTTTCTGATAAAATCATAAAAACCAAAATCCAATCCAAGATACTCGGCTCAAAAAATTTGAGCAATTTCGATATAGACGTGGAAGTATTTTGGGCAGAAGTTTTTCTTATAGGCGAAGTTGAGACTTTAGAACAAAAACTAGAACTAGTAGAAATAGCGAAAAATACTAACGGCGTAGAAAAGATAAAAACATATATCAAACTCAAAAAAGATAGGGTTTGTTCAAGTTCTGATGAGCTTGCTATACTTACGAGTTTGAAAAAAGAATTATTCTCAGATAGTCTTATAAACAGCACAAATATAGGCGTGAGCGTAGTCCAATGCGACGTAGTATTTAGTGGAGTGGTAGAGAGTATAGAACAAGAAAAAAGAGCGATATGGTATGCCACTCATACACAAAACGTCGTAGATATCTACTCTTTTTTAAGATTTGCAAAATAAAAAGATATGATCAAAGATGGCAGTAATAATAAAGCGCCGCCAAGCATCATAAACATAACAAGATCTGTTAAAAATCCAAAATAAATAGTAGGCCAAAAGTTGCTAAAACACATAACGCTAAAGCCCAAAAATATCGCAAACGAAGTATATTGCATTGCATATCCTATACTTGTGTGAGCTGCTTTTATAGCACTTAGTCTATCTTTTGTCCTTAGCTCTATCTTGTATCTATGAACATAGTGTATGATGTCATCAACGCCGATACCAAGACTAATGGCGGCTATCGTTATACTCATAATATCAAGCGGAATTCCAGCTATTCCCATGACGCCAAAAACAGCGCAAAGTGGGATTAAATTTGAAACTATACCGATGAGAGAGAGTTTTACGCTTTTAAATATAAATACAAAAATCAAAAATAGTGCTAAAACAGCAAAGCCAAAAGTGCTAGTTTGTGAGGTTATAAGACTTTGAAGCATATTGTTATAAAGCACCATAACGCCATGCACGCTTACTTCTACGTTATCATCTTTCAACAAAAGAGCAAGACTATTTTGAAGTGTTTTTATGAACTCATCTCGCCTAAGATCTTTGCTGCTATCTACTGTTCTAGCTATAAAATGCACTTCGTTATCTTGTATGCTGATATATGGAGTGAGGAGTATCTGCTTATACTGCTCAGGTAGGCCGTTATATAATAATGCAAGGCTTAAAGAGTCTAGTTCTTCGCCTTTATTTAGACCTTTTGCAACTTCTAGTAAAGTCCCTAAAGAGCTAACATTTCCTATAAATTTATAATTTTGTAAGAAGCGATCTACTTTTTTTACTATATCCATTTTATACACGGAAAACCAGTACTGATGATCGTTTTCTTTGAGCCTAAATTCACTCTCGAAATCATCAAACGCATCTTCTTTAGAATCTCCACTTTGGTTTGTGGTTTGGTCTTTAAATTTGATTATGATATCAATAGGCACTGTTCCACCAAGCTTTGTGTCGATGACTTGCATACCTTTATAAATTTCCGTATCTTCTTTAAAATAACCTATAAAACTATTTTCAATTTTTAGCTTAGATATGCCATAAAGTCCAAAAATAAGCAACAAAATACTAAATATATAGATAGTTTTTCTGTCTTTTATAGCAAAATTTGCACACCAAAGTGTGAGTTTAAAACTATTTTCAAAGTTGCATTTAGGATCTTTTTTAGATAGCAGCACCGTACTTGAGCCAAACACCACAAAAGCCACTATCAGCGAAACGCTTACGCCAACGCTCATCATTATTCCTAACATTATTATAGGCTTGATATCGCTAAAGCATAAAGATACAAAACCAATAACAGTCGTAAATACGGCAAAAAAGCAAGGATTTGCGCGCGATCTTAAAGCTAGATAAACAAGTCTTTTTTGAGAATAATTTGGATGACGCAGATACAGCTCTCTATAACCTGTGATCAAATGTATAACGACCGAAATCGTGATAATTAGCTGTAAAGCTATATAATTTGAGCTTATGACTGTTATCTCAAACTTAAGCAGACCAAAAAGTCCGCTAGCCAAGAGTGTGCTCACAAAACAGACCAAAACTGGGATCATAACAAATCTCATCTGTCTAAAGAACAGCCACAAACATAGCATCAAAAGCAAAAGAGCTGCTGCTCCATATGTATAAAGATCGTTTTTGACATAGCTTATCATATCATCGGCGATCATATTTATACCACCTAAAAATAGTCTTTCATCGCCTCTATTTTCAGCTAAAATAGCTCTAATATCTTCTATATTTTTATGCTCTTTTATACGAATTTCATCGCGGTATTTTTTAAATTCCTTATTTAAATTTAGAAGCTCTATTCTTTCAAATTTATTTATAGTAGAGTTTACCTCTTTTTCTTTTAGATATTCTCTTTTTTGCAAAAACTCATCGTATTTTTCATCTTCGTATAAATTTATAACTATAGCAGTAGTTTTAAAATCGCTACTTACGAGATTATTTTTATAAAGAGGACTGTTTAAAAGCTCAAATTTTGCAGCGTCTTGATTTATGTCTTCGTCTTTAAGGCTTGGGATATGTTTTATCAGATCGCTTAGAGGTATATCTTTGTTCTGCAAAAGCGGAGCATTTAACACAGAAAAAACACTTTTCACAGAGCTTAAATTTAAAAGCTGATTTGAAATTTTATCTATTTTAGCAAGTGTTTTTTGGGATAGCAAATCATCTTTGGGGGTATAAGCGATGACTAAAAAGTTTGGACTTTTATAACGTTTTGATATATCTCTCCAGATAGAAAGCTCTTTATCATTGTCCAAAAGAAGAGTTTGAGTAGAAGCGTCGATTTCTAGCTTTAAACTGAAAAATCCAAAAATGACCGATAAAATAATGCTTAAAAACAGCACTATTTTGGGGAATTCTACTATAAATTTGAAAATATTTTTCATATATTATTTTTTTGCTGTTTGATCATCTGGTAAATTTGTGGTATCTAGTCTTTTTAGTATCTGCTCAAAGCTTAAATTTCCGCTTAAATTATTGAATTGAGATCTATACGTTTGGATAATGCTAACGCCCAGTATATCGACATCATATATCAAAAAATCGTCTGCGTTTGCTTTATAAAATTTAAAGATTATCTTATAGATAGTTCCATCATTTAGAATTTGAGTATCTAAAAAATAACGATTTGGATTTGGTCTTTGAGATCCTGTTATTTCTATGTTTTGATCCGTATAAAATACAAGTTTATCAGTAAAAGACTTTTTAAGCCTTCTCTCAAAAGCCTCTGAAAACCTAGCTTTTTCATCATCATTTAAACTATTATAATGCTTTGAAAGTGCGAGCTTTGCCATGAGCTTGTAGTCGAAATACGAGTCAAACATCTCAAACAATTTTTGTGATTTTTTATCATTATCCAAAGATTTATCTTTTAGTATAGAAAGAGTTTTATCAAGATCTGTTTTCATCGTTTGATCTATCTGATTGACATTTAAAGCAAAACAAAAGCTAACGCTTATAATAAAAATAAATATAATTTTTTTCAATTTTCATTCCTTTATTAGTGCATTTCTACGTTGTTCATATGCATTTTTGATAAACGGATACAAATCTATAGCATCGCTTGTTAAATTTATATATCTATTTGGATCTAGAGATTCTTCGTTTATTTGCATAAAGACTGCCGTGCTAAAGTTTATAAATTTGCTATCTTTTGCCCACCAAACATTCATATAGTTGATAGGATTTGTGAAATAATCCCCGCCTAGTCCAAACATATCTCTTAAATTTGATTGTCCAAGTACTGGCAAAACTACTGGAAATCCACTTCCCATACCCCAGTATCCAAGCGTTTGACCAAAATCCTCATCGTGCTTTCTAATCCCATAAATATTTGTAGCTACGTCACTAATACCTGCAAAACCGACTATAGTGTTTGCTACAAATCTTAGAGTTTCATCGCCGGCGTTTTTAAATTTAAATTGTAAAAGATTATTTATAAGTCTTATAGGGTACAAAATATTATAAAAAAAGTTGCTAATAGCAGTTTGTCCCTCATCTGGCATAACATAGTCATAACCTTTAAATACAGGTATAAATAGATTTTTATAAAGTACATCATTGATATCTGTCATAACTCTATTGTACCCGCTAAGCGGATCAAAGTCGCTTTGTTCTTCATACTCGCTCTCAAACGATGATATGTCATTAGCAAACAAACTGCTCATAAAAATTAAAATAATAATGGATAATTTCATCTGATCCTAACTAAATTTTCTAAATTTATGATTTTACTAAATATAAGCTTTATGTTTTATAAATAAAAACTTAAGCAAAAACCGGTATATAAAATTTAAAAAATATTTATTATTAAAATATAAAATCTATGGATTAAATATATTTTTTTACATATAATTCACTTAGGAGGAATTGATGAAAGCCGATATCAACCTAGCACTATTTTTAGAAGGCGACACTGCATTATTAGCAAAACATATCAAACTTTTAAAAGCGATAGATAAAACAAAAAGCATAACAAAAGCAGCTAAAGAAGAGGATATTTCATATAAAAATGCTTGGGATAGTTTAGATATTTTAAATAATAAATCAAAATTTCCTCTGATAGTACGAGCAAGTGGGAACAGAAAAAATAGCGGTAGCGAACTAAGTGATTATGCTAAAAAATTAATAAAAACTTATGATGCCATACTAAAAGCACAAAAAGCATTTTTAGATGAGATCTGCAAAGATGAAGATATAAACGAAAACACTATAATGCAACTTGCAAAAATGAATATAAAACTAAGCGCGAGAAATCAACTTTTAGTAACTATAACAGACATAAAAACAGGCGCGGTAAACTCACAGATCACAGCAAAGCTAAGTAGTAGCGAAACACTAAAAGCCAACATTACTGTAGAAAGTCAGCAAAATCTAGGACTAAGCGTTGGAAAAGAAGTGCTATTTTTGTTTAAAGCTCCAAGCGTTATACTTTCAAAAGATGAGCTTGATGGCACGCAAATATCTGCTGAAAATCAACTAAAAGGTAAAGTCTTAGAAGCGAAGCTAGGTAGCGTAAATGCGGAAATTTGTGTACAGATCGGACAACATCAAAAGATAGTATCTATCATCACAAATAGATCAGCCGCAGATATGGGGATAAGCGTTGGAGATAACATTACTGCGATGATAAAGGCTAACGATATTTTAGTAGGAGCGTAAAAATCTTACTAAATATAAAATTATAATTTAAATTTTATGATATAATTCAAACGCAATTAATTTTACAAGGAGCAAAGTATGCAATTAAGCGCGAGAAATCAACTTTTAGTTGAGATTTCAGAAGTCAAAAGAGGCGCAGTAAATTCAGAAATTATAGCCAAACTTGATGAAGGTGAAAATTTAAGAGCTATCATCACAGAACAAAGCGAAGAAGCGCTAGGTTTAACCGTCAATAAAAAAGTTCTTTTTATATTTAAAGCTTCTAGCGTAATACTTGGAAAAGTATCTAATGAAAAAGATCTACTTATATCTGCAGCTAACAAAATAAAAGGTAAAGTTTGCGACATCAAACTTGGCGCTGTTAACGCAGAAGTCATTATCCAAACAAGATCAAACCACAAGATATCAAGTATCATCACAAATGAATCAGTCAAGAATTTAGATATAAAAATGGGAGATGAAGTTTTAGCTCTGATAAAAGCTAGCAACATTCTTATCGGCGTTAATAAATAGGCGTTATGAGCAAGTAAGCTTTTTGCTTATTTACCACCTATTTTGATGGCTTATATAAAATATAAATATATAATTTATATATAGAAAACATCGTTATAATTTAATTTGTAAATATAAAGTTCAAATATCATACTTAAAGGAAAATTTATGAAAAAATTGTTACTTCTCATCTCGTTTGTACTAGTTTCTTATGCTAGCGAACTAAACATTGCCGCTGCGGCAAATACGACTTATGCGTTTGATGATATCAAAAGTGAATTCAAAAAGCTTTACCCAGATGCAAATTTAAACGTAAGCTTAGGATCTAGCGGAAAACTAGTAGCTCAAGTCAAAAATGGTGCTCCTTTTGAAGTATTTATGGCCGCAAATATGGATTTTGCAAACGGCTTGTACAAAGACGGTTTTGCTTCACAAGAAGCCGTAGTTTATGCAAAAGGTAAAGTCGCTATGCTAAGCGTAAGAGGATTTGATCTAAGCAAAGGTTTAGAAGTATTAAAAGATCCAAAAGTCAAAACTATCATAATAGCAAATCCAAAAACCGCACCTTATGGAACTGCTAGCATTGAAGCTTTTAAAAATGCAGGAATTTATGATGCTATAAAAGATAAGATCATCGAAGCAGGAAGTATCGGCGAAGCTCTTAGTCAAACTCTAAAAGCTGGCGATGTCGGTTTTGTAGCTGCTAGCTCTATGTATAGCCCAAAGATGAAAGAGTATAAAGAAGGCGAAAACTTTGTTTTAGTAGATAGCAAACTTTATACAACTATCGATCAAGGCATAGTAGTACTAAAAAATGGTGATAAAAATCCACTTGCCAAAGAATTTTATGACTTTATTTTAGGTAGTAAAGGTAAAGAGATATTTAAAAAATACGGATATGATTTTTAATGTTTAAAGCAACCGTTTTAAATATAAAAACACATCAAAATTTATTCGAGATACAACTCAGCTCAGAGCTTGGCGAACTTTATATGCTAAGCCTTGAGCTAGATGAGTATATACAAAATGGCAAAGAAGTTATGCTAGGATTTAAGAGTAGCGATCTGATATTGTCTACTCAGCATCCAGATATAAGTACTAGAAACTGCTTTTTGGCTAAAGTGCAAAGCGTAGAAAAAGGAGAGTTGATATCTGTCATAAATTTAAAAGTAAATGATTTTAAATTTGATACTATGATAAGCTCAAATTTGATACATAAAATCAAAGATGAACTCTACGTAATACTAGGCGAAACATCTCTTTATATAAGTGAAATTCTATGATAAAAATATCGTGCAAAAAGAAACTAAACGATCTATTTACCCTAGATGCGGATCTTGAGATTAAAAGTGGCGATTTCGTCGCACTTCATGGAAAAAGCGGTAGCGGTAAAACCACACTTCTTAGGCTATTAGCCGGGTTTTTAAAACCAGATAGCGGAGAGATAAAGAAAGATTCTATATATTACGCTAGTAAAACAGTGTTTATGCCTCCACAAAAAAGAAATATCGGCTATTTATTTCAAGATTATGCGTTATTTCCAAATATGAACGTCTTAAAAAACCTCTTATTTGCAAACAACGATAAAGATCTAGCAAATGAACTCTTAGAACTTGTTGGATTACAAGCTCACAAAAATGACCATGTAAATAGCCTATCTGGCGGGCAAAAACAACGTGTTGCACTAGCAAGAGCGCTAATGCGAAAACCAGATATTTTGCTACTTGATGAGCCACTTTCTGCATTAGATAACGCGATAAGACAAAAATTGCAAGATTATCTGCTTGTTATCCACAATAAATTTAAAATGACTACTATCTTAGTAAGTCACGACGTAAGCGAAATTTATAAACTAGCAAACATAGTTTATGAACTAGAAGATGGCAAGATCGCTAGATATGGAACTCCAGCAGAGATCTTTTTAAAATCATCAGGCTCACAAAAATTTAGCTTTCATGCTAAAATATTAGATATCCAAAAAAGAGACACGGTATACGTGGCCATAGTCGAGATCGCAGGACAGATAAGCGAGATAGTTCTTACGAAAAACGAACTAGAAGGTCTAAACATAGGCGATTACGCACTAGCTTGCGCAAAAGCTTTTAAAATATCACTGAAGGCTATAAAATGATAGACTGGACACCGTTTTTACTATCTTTCAAACTTGCGGCTATTTCGACTACTATACTATTTTGCTTGGTTACTCCGCTTGCGTATTTTATGGCTAGAGTAAATTTCCGCTTTAAATCAGTGATAGAAGCGATATTTTCCTTGCCTCTTGTTTTACCTCCTACGGTGCTTGGATTTTACATGCTGATATTTTTCTCTCCATACTCTTTTTTAGGAGAATTTTTTGAAAAAAACTTTGATATAAGACTAGTATTTAATTTTACTGGTCTGGTAATCGCTAGTTGTATATATTCGCTTCCATTTGTATTTCAACCTATGTCAGCTGGATTTAAATCTATGCCAAACTCGCTCATAGAAGCTAGCTATTCTTTAGGAAAAGGACGCGCTAAAACTCTATTTTTTGTAGTTTTGCCCCATATAAAGGCTTCTATCTTAAGTGCCCTTATCATTAGTTTTGCTCACACGCTCGGTGAATTTGGCGTTGTTTTGATGATAGGTGGAAGCGTAGATGGAGATACAAAAGTAGCAAGTATCGCTATATATGAAGCAGTGGAACTTTTAGATTATAATCTAGCACATATCTATTCAGGTATAATGCTTGCGATCAGTTTTTCTGTCTTATTAATAGTCTTTGCAACTAACCAAAAAATAGCAAAACTGTAGTATAATTGCCATAAAAAAAGGCAAAAAATGAAAAAAATACTATGTTGCATTTTGATATTTTTTGGACTTATAGGCTGTGCAAATCAAGCTCAAGAAATTTATATGTCGACAACCTCAGCTATCTATATAGACGAAAATCTAGTGGGCAAAAAAGTATACGTAAATTTCAACGAAAATGAAGGTAACCTAACAGAAGTAGTCAAATTCGAATTGATAAAAAACGGATATATCATAACACAAGAAGAATTATCCGATATAAATATCAAAGGTTGTATTAATTTTTTTAGAAAGAATTCGTTTTCAAGACCTACTATGCTTATGGATATGGGATTTGGTTTTGGCAGACATTATAGGAGCAGAAGCTTTGGCCTTTTATACTCTACTGATCCTTTTAATGACGATTTTTACAATAAAGAGTATTATTATGATGCCCAAATTTCACTATTTATAACCATAAAAAACAAAAATACATACTCTACAAATTTAAATTTAGAAAGCGAAAAATCCCAAATAGACTTTTCAAAAGAGCGCACTATGTCTAATTTCAACGATAAGATAGCTAAAAAAGTAGTAGAAATCTTAAACGGATACTAAGCAAGGATAGTTTTATCAGTCCTTGCTCATCATATCCTTATAACTATTTAGTGAGTTTCTTCTATCTTCTAGATATCTACCTAATTTTTGTCTATTTTCTTCAAAAAAGACTTCAAAATCTTCTTCATCTTTGATTTTGTCTTCTCCAAATTTATCCAACAAAACGTTTGAACTACCAAATAAAACCAGATATCTTTTGCCCTCAAAGCTTAAAAGCGCAACTTTGTTTGTCTCATCCAAACTCTTTTCATATAAAACTTCAACTCCATCGCCTACTGGAACAAAACTATTTTTCACAGGTTGTTGTTTTTTTGTAGGAGTTCCTTTACTAACGGTAAATGGAGAATTTGCTGCAATTTTTTGTTTCATGATCATTTTTTTAACAAAAAATAGCACTATGAGTAACACAAATAAAATGATAATTACGGTTATATATTTTGAGTCTATATCATAGCTCGCGTTAGTACTATCTTTGGTTTTTATATTTGGTGGTATAACAGTTTTGATAGCTTGATTTAGTTTTGCTACTCTGATTCTAAGTCCAAATTTATCCGCTGTTTTTGAAGCGGTTATGCTTATTGGCTCATTCCATTTTAGCTCTACTTTAGTGGCTGTTTTATCAGCAGTCGTAGTTATAAAAAGATTTTGGATAATATCTGAGTTTATACTTTTATCAATGTCATTATCTATCACTAGATCGCTAAGAAGTAAATCTGTTACACCATTCCCACTTTGCTGTTTTAAAGAACCGTCATAAGCAGAGTCAAAGCTAAGCATGATATCTACACGATCTCCGCGCTCATAAATATTATAAGTAAGTAAATTTGAAGCAAAAATAGGCAGTGAAATAAAAAGTAAAAGTAAAAATCTCATAGTAACTCTTTTTTGAAATATTGGATAACTGATTTTGAATCTAAAATTTCATTTATACGAATAGCTAAATTTTTTTCATATACCATTACTTCGCCCTTGCCAAAAATTCTATTATTTATATAAAGCTCTACGCTCTCACCCGCAGGTTTTTCAAGATCTATAACAGAGCCTACTTCTAGTTTTAGCAGTTCACGTACACTTATAGTTGTCGTTCCTAACTCACTTATAAAATTCACTCCGACGTCTAAAAGCTCGTCATATCCGTGAAATAGACCATTTGGGCTTAGCTCTTCTTCGCTCATGCTTTTTTATAACCTATCTTAAATGTTCGGTTTTTCATTTTAAAAAGTCTGTATTCGATCAATTCTACAGGAAAAGACTCTACTTTACCCAAAAACTCAGGAGTTCCTAATTTATACTTTTTACCTTGCTCATTTAGTAAATTCTTAGCATAGCCTATGATCTGATTTGCCACTTCTCTACATAGATCAGCTAAATCTACTTGAGATGAATCATCTGAGTTTAAAAGTACTTCGGCAAAATAATTTAGCGTATCTTTTTTAAAATATAAATAAAATTGATATTCGTCGCTACCGTCAAGCACTGGAATACTAGCGCCATAAACATTATCTCCTAGTTTTGATCCGTTTTCTAACTTAAAACCCAAAACATCGCTGCAAAAGTGCTTAGTAGCCTCATAAACTGCGTCCATCATAGATGTTTCCTTAAAGCTTTTTTATTTATTATACATAATAATTCGTAAATTAATCTTTAAAAATATCATTTATAGCATTACTTAGCTCTTGTATGTTAAGCTTACCTTGTAATTCAACTATGCTAGTTCCCACTATAGCTCCATCGGCATATTTTTTAGTTCGTCTTACGTCTTCATTTGTTTTTATGCCAAATCCTATCGCCACAGGGAGTTTGGTTTTTGATTTGATATCTTCTATCAGATCCTTTAGCCTATCTTCTGGGGTAGCTCTACCACCAGTAACCCCAAGAGCACCTACGGCATATACAAATCCATCTGCATTTTGAAGTATCTTAGCGATTCTATCTTGCGAAGTCACACTCACAAGAGGAACTAAACAAAGTCCGAGATCTTTACATTTTGCGAAAAACTCACCGCTCTCATCATAAGGCATATCAGGAACTATCAAACCGCTTATGCCTACTTCTTTAGCTTTGGCTAAAAACCTATCTTCTCCATAAGCAAAAATTAGATTATAATAGACTAAAAAAACGAGCGCTTTTTTAGTTTTTACGCCTCCAAGCATATCAAAAACACTATCTGTAGTAACTCCGTTTTGGCAAGCCTCAAAACTTGCCATACTTATGAGTTTTCCATCAGCCAAAGGATCAGAATATGGGATTCCGATCTCTATGATATCAAGACAGCTCTCATCAAGTAAATTTAAAAACTCTTTTGTGTATTCTAAATTTGGATATCCTGCAACTATATAACCTATATTCGCTTTTTTGTCACTAAAAGCTTTTCGTATCTTATCCATAGATCGTTCCTTTTTTATACTCCATTATGGTGTTTATATCTTTATCGCCTCTGCCACTCACATTTACTACTATATTTGATTTTGTTTTTAAATTTGGACATAATTTCTCGAGATAAGCTAAAGCGTGTGAGCTTTCTATAGCAGGGATTATACCTTCTAAGCGCGTACAAAGCTTAAGAGCATTTATGCACTCATCATCACTCACTGCGTAGTACTCTACTCTTCTCACATCTTTTAGATGAGCGTGTTCTGGTCCAACTCCTGGATAATCAAGTCCGGCACTTATGCTATGAACAGGCAAGATTCTTCCGTATTCATCTTGCAAAACTACTGTTTTCATACCGTGTATTATGCCATCAACACCTTTTGTAAGAGTAGCTGCGTGATAAGGAGTGTTTGCTCCTAAACCACCTGCTTCTACGCCTATTATCTTTACGCTCTCATCATCTAAAAATGCAGAAAATATACCTATCGCGTTGCTTCCGCCGCCTACGCAAGCTACAACGTAATCTGGCTTTATACCTTTTTCGTTTAACTGAGCTTTAGCTTCGCGTCCTATCACACTTTGAAAATCTCTTACCATTTTTGGATAAGGATGAGGACCAACTGCCGAGCCTATAACATAAAATCTTGTTTCTATCTCATTTACCCATGCTTGAATGGCTGCGGTAGTAGCTTCTTTAAGTGTTCCTAGTCCATCACTTACACTAACTACTTTTGCACCTAAAAGCTCCATTTTATACACGTTTAGTGCCTGTCTTTTAGTATCGCACTCACCCATATATACGTCGCACTCTAAGCCTAAAAGCGCAGCTGCGGTTGCAGTAGCTACTCCGTGCTGTCCGGCTCCTGTTTCAGCTAGAACCTTTTTCTTACCCATTTTTTTTGCGAGCAATGCTTGAGCTAAAGCATTATTTATCTTGTGAGCTCCTGTGTGATTTAGATCCTCACGCTTAAGATAAATTTCATGACCGTAATGCTCACTTAGCCTTTTTGCATGATACAATGGGCTTGGTCTACCTACATAATCTTTTAAAAGAGCGTCTAGCTCATCTCTAAATTCTTTAGTATTTGCTATACCCTCATAAGCCTTCTCTAGCTCTATAAGTGCACTCATCGCAGTTTCTGGGACAAACTGACCACCATATTTTCCAAAATACGCTTTTGCATTCATTTTAAATCTCCTAAACTAACTATTTTCAAAATTTCATATACTTTTTTTATATCTTTAAAACCAAACTCATTTTCTATGCGGCTATTTATATCAACAAAACTTGGTTTAAGTTTCATCGCGTCTTTTAAATTTTCCACGCCGATCCCACCAGCTAGTCCAAACCGAGCGTCCAAACCTTGGAGTAAATCCCAGTCAAATTTGACACCGTTTCCGCCTTTGCTAGCGCCTTTTGTATCAAAAAGGATCTTATCATAGCTTCCCTCAAAGCTTGGCAAGCTCTCCCCTACGCTAAAAACCTGCCAAACCTCACAACCAAATTTGGTTTTATCTTCTACTTTTTCATAAATTTGAACCACATCTAAATTCGCAAATTCTACTATGCTAGCTATCTCATCAAATTTAATCCCAGAAAAAACTCCTACGGCTTTTACGCCGAATTTATGAGCCAAATTTGCTATATCTCTCGCAGTTTCTACGCTAACTTTTCTTTTACTATCTGCAAAAATAAGCCCGATAAAATCAACTCTAACGCCATCAAATTCACACTCGCAAACGCTTTTAGCTTCACTAATGGTTTTGATACCGCAAATTTTTATCTTCATTTGCTTTTGCAAGCCTCTATATATTCTTTAAAAAAGTTCCATACTTTACCTGAGTTTAAAGCGTCTATTATCAGATCTTTTGCCTCTAACGGACTTTTAACCTTATCTGCCGCATAGAGTGCAAACATTGCATTTAGCATAACTATATCGCTCTTAGCACCCAAATTTTCTCCGCGCAAAGTCGCTTTTAAAATACTAGCATTTTCTTCGCTACTTCCACCTTCGATATCAGCGTGAAAAGCTCTATTGAAACCAAACTGCTCAGGGGTTATTTTGTATTCTAATATCTTGCCGTCTTTTACTTCATGAATGAGCGTCTCATCACAAAGCGTTATCTCGTCCATAGAGTCCATACCGTGCACGACAAGAGCATGTTTTCTACCTAAATTTAAAAGAGTGGCTGCTATCAGACCGTTTACGTCTTCAAGGTAATTTCCAACTACTTGATTGCTAAGAGCTAAATTTGGATTTAAAAGAGGCCCTAGTATATTAAACACAGTTCCTATACCAAGCCTACTTCTTGCTTCTTTTACTTCGGCTGTTATCTTGTGAAAAAACGGTGCATGAAAAAACGCTAAACCTTGATTTTGCGTTAAATTTCTAAGAACTGCGATATCGCTTTCTAAAGGAACTCCAAGAGTACTTAAAACATCACTACTTCCGCTTTTACTAGTGATAGCCCTATTACCGTGTTTTGCGACTTTAACACCCATACTAGCTAGTATAAAAGCTACAGTAGTTGATATATTTATAGTTTTTAGCTTATCACCACCAGTGCCTACGATGTCAAACATCGGCGCACTATCGCTATAAGTAATAGAGTATTTAAGTATATTTTTAACAAGAGCGGCAAGACTATCTGGATATAAGGATTTTTCGCTTATCAAAACCAAAAGTCCAGCAAGCTGAACTATATCGTAATTTTTATCGTACAATGCTTTACAGATTATCTCATAATCCTTGCTTTCTAGTGGGAATTTTTTTTGCAACTTCGTCATAAACGGAGCAAAACTTATCTCTTTTTTCTCGGTATTTTGTGGTTTATTTAACTTAACGAAATTTGCTATGATCTTTTTTCCATACTCTGTAAAATAACTCTCAGGATGAAACTGAATTCCATATATAGGCTTTGATTTATGCTTCAAACCCATTATGACGCCATCATCACTCACAGCAGATATCTCAAGGCATTCAGGTACGTTATCTACGTAAAGCGAGTGATATCTCATAACGCTAAATTCGCTAGGAAGTTCATCAAAAATCTTATTTGATTTTACTACTTTTATCATACTACTTTTACCGTGCAGCGGAAGCTCAAGCCTTTTAATACTAGCTCCAAAAACAAGCCCGATAGCTTGATGTCCTAGACAAACCCCAAGAATAGGAATGTCAAGATCTGCTTTTAAGATATCTAAGCACACACCGCTATCGCTAGGATGCTTTGGTCCAGGGCTTAAGATGATCTTACTAGGACCTAGCTCTTTTATCTGCTCTATATTAAGCTCGTCATTTCTGACTAGCTTTACCTCTTCGTCCGTTGTTTCTAAAATGCATTGATAGATGTTATACACAAAACTATCATAATTATCGATCATTAAAATCATCTAAATTTCCTTACAAGCTTCTTCAAAAATCTTTACACAACTTCTTCGTTTTTTACAAATTTCTTCATACTCACTTTTAGGAACACTATCGTACACGATACCTGCTCCAGCACCAACAAATACGTCGTTTACGCCATTACCTTTTGGAACAAATATAGCCGAACGAATAAGTATAGCCATCTGAACATCGCCGTTAAAATGCCAAAATCCAAGCCCTCCGCCATACACTCCACGCGAGGAACCTTCTAGTTCGTTTATGATCTGCATAGCCCTGATCTTCGGACTTCCACTAAGCGTACCTGCTGGAAAAACTATACTCAAAACATCAAACGCACTTTTGTCTTCACGCTTTGTGCCATACACTTCGCTAACTATGTGCATAACACTTTCATAAGTCTTTATATGCATAGGATTCTTGACTTTTACACTACCTTTTTTAGCGAATTTACCTATATCATTTCTTGCTAGATCTATGAGCATCTTATGCTCGGCAAGTTCTTTTTCGTCATTTAAAAGCTCGAATTTTAGTTTTTCATCTTCGTTTGCATCACTGCCTCGTCCCCTTGTTCCTGCTATAGGAGCTACAAAAATCTCATCTTTTTTTATCTGCATAATGAGCTCTGGACTACTTCCAGTAACCACACCATAAGGAGTAGGAAAATAAAACATATATTGGCTTGGATTTTGTCTTTTTAATATCTCATAAAACTCAAGTGGATCTAAATTTGAGCTTAATTTTAAAGTCTGACTAAGTACGACTTGAAAAACATCTCCGCTTTTTATATATTCTTTTGCTAAATTTATAGAATTCTTAAAGTGTGTTTCTTCGGCGTTTAAATCAGTATCTATATGGTAAAATCTTTCGCTGTTTGTGTATTTTTTTGGTTTTACATTTTCTAAATTTGCAAAATACTCGCCCTCACCGTAATAACTATAAATTTTGCTTTGCTTATCATAGTGTAAATAGGCTTTTGCATTTGCATAAAAATATGTCGGAAAATCGTAAAACATAGGTTTTTTTTCACCGATAATCTCAAATTTATGTACGACTTCATAACTCATCACGCCAAAAAGCCCTGCAAATTCACAAATTTTATTGCCATTTTCGTAAGCAGTTTTTAGCTTTTGCAAGTCATCACCGTAAATATAATCGCAGTCTATCCCGATGATCGTTTGTAACTCATCTTCTGCTAGATATGAGTTTGGGTACAAATTTAATATCTCTTTAAGATAAACAACTGGTTCTTGTAAAAGCATTTTGGCTCCAAAAGTTTTTTTAAAAAAATATTATACATAATTTTTTCTTTGTCTATCTTAAAGTATAGTTTTAAATTTGAAATAAAAAAATCACAAAAATTTATAATTCTCTATAAAATTTTAAGCAAAATATCCGATTTAGAAGAGTAGATTTAAGATACTGTGAAAAAAAATGGGGGGGGGGAGAGAAGAGATACAAAGATGGCATTTAGAATCAATACAAATGTAGCTAGCCTATCAGCTACGTTAAATGCACAGTCTAATCAAAAAGATCTCAGTAACTCCATAAGTCGCCTAAGCTCTGGTCTTAGGATACAAAGTGCGGCCGATGATGCCTCTGGAATGTATATCGCCGATAGTCTAAAAAGTCAAAGTAACTCATTATACCAAGCCATACGAAACGGAAATGACGCCATAGGCATAGTTCAAACAGCTGATAAGGCTATGGACGAGCAGATAAAAATCATAGATACAATAAGAGTAAAAGCCATCCAAGCTGCAAATGACAGCTAAAATGTTGAGTCTAGAAGAGCCATCCAAAGCGATATCTCAAGGCTACTTGATGAGCTAGATAATATCACAAACACCACAAGTTTCAACGGACAAAAACTGCTAAATGGTAACTTCATAAATAAGCAATTTCAAATCGGTGCTTATAGCAACGAAACAGTCAAGCTAAGCATCGAAAACACACACTCAAAAGCCATAGGTCATACGCATTTTTTAGCTACTTCTTCGCTAGTTTTTAAAGATAAAGATTTTGAAAAGGCTAATTTTAAAATGAAACTAGATGCCGTGCCTGGATTTTTAGAAGGGATCGAATTTGAGCCTATTTCAGGCAAAGAGATATTAAATGATGGTTTAGGCGTGATAGTTGATAAAATCAACACTTATAGCGACAAAACAGGTGTAAAAGCAAAGGTAAAAAATGAATTTCTTAGTGATGCATTGATGTTTGGAACTAAATTTTTTCAAAACAGCATCCAAAGCCTAAAAATAAACGGCGAACTAATAGGAACAAATATCAAATTTGAAACAGGCGATCCAGATAATGTCCTAATCGATGCTATAAATGCCAAATCAGACACAACAGGCGTAAAAGCCTCAAATATCGGCGGTCGTCTCTCGATGATAGCAGAAGGTGGAAAACCCATCCATATAGAAGTAGGAAGTAAAGATGATGCTCAAGCTATGGGGATATCTCTAGGAAATAATCAAAATGATACGAGCGTTTTGATACTTGGGCAATTATATCTTGAGTCAAATAACGGACTTCCCCCAACGCTAGATCTAGTCGAAACGACAAACACCATAAAAGGCGCAGAAGTCGGCGGTCTAAACGCTCAAAAAGTAGATCCTCAAAATATCATCGGTAGCCAAACAGCTGAGAAGGTATCACTTAGCCTAAATGATATAATAAGAAAAAATATTGATGAGCACACACTAAAGGCTATAGGCGGATTTGACTTGAAAAATCCGACGATTTTAGAGCTTCCAGGTGGCGTAAATACAAATTTAGGTGCTCAAACCTTGATGGATATCGCTCTAAATGCACTTAAGGATTTAGACAAGCTAAGATCAAGCTTAGGCTCAGCACAAAATCAGCTAGTTGCTACAATAAACAATATAACAGTCACTCAAATAAATATTAAAGCCGCAGAAAGCCAGATTCGCGATGTGGATTTTGCTATTGAGAGTGCAAATTTTTCTAAATTAAATATCTTAGTACAAAGTGGTAGCTATGCACTAAGTCAAGCAAATATGCTAAATAAAGATATAATCGATAGACTTCTTAGATAAATTTAATTTACAAAACTCAAAATAAAATTTTAGGCTAAATTTGAAATTTTTAAAAATTTGATTTGCGAAATTTTGAGCTTTGGAGTTTGATTTTGATATTATAAATTTATAAAATTATCTTACAAAATTTGATAAAATAGCTTTATAAATGTTAATGCAAATTTAAAAATTTATAAAGTGCTAAAGTCGCAAAATACAACTTTAGCAATAAATTTAAGATATAAATCTAAATAGATAGCCCAAATACCCAAACTCCAAGAGTCATAACTATAAGAGTTATCAAGAATATACCTATGATATTTAACCAAAAACCGGTTTTTATCATATCGCTGATTCGCACGTATCCAGAGCCGTAGGCTATAGCATTTGGCGGAGTCGCGACAGGTAGCATAAATGCACAAGTAGCAGCTAGTGCAACAGGTACTGTAAATAACATAACATTGCTTCCCTCATATCCAAGACCTAAAGCCACACCGGCTATTACAGGCAAGAACGCAGCTGCCGTAGCGGTATTTGAAGTGATCTCGGTCAAGAAAATAACAAGCGCAGTTACTATCAATATAACCACAAGTATCGGCATAACGCCAAGTGCGCTTACTTGATGTCCTATCCATAAAGATAGACCTGTTTTGCTAAATTGAGCAGAAAGTGCAAGACCTCCACCAAATAATATAAGGATATCCCATGGAAGTTTCTTAGCACTATCCCAGTCTATAAGTCTCTCTCCGCTTTTGTTTGCAGGAATGATAAAGAGTAATACAGCGACGCTCATAGCGACGATCGTATCAAGACTACCTACTTTTATCCCGTATGCTTTTAGTATAAATCCAAGGAATATCCAGCAAAGTGCAGCAGATACGAACACGGCGCCTACTAGCCACTCAGCACTACTCATATTTCCTAGTTTTTTATACTCTTCATGAATGATTTCTTTACCTCCTGGTATCTCGTCTATCTCAGGTGGGAATAACCAATAAACAAGCAAGGCCCAACAAATAGCAAGCATAGTTACGGCTAAAGGAACACCCATTATCATCCACTGACCAAAACCGATCTCTACGCCGAATTCATTTTTCATATGAGCTACAAGAAGTGCATTTGGCGGAGTTCCTATGATAGTACCAAGAGAGCCGATAGAAGCGGCATAAGCGATACCAAGCATCAAAGAAATACCAAAATTTGAGGTAAATGCACTTGTTCTTGCTTTTACTTCTTCGACTATATCTTTACCTTTGTGGATAACAGCACTTGCGATACCGCCTTGAGTACCTTTACGAGCTATTTCATCAAGATGTCTCATATCTCCTTCTACAGTACCATCATCTTTACCAGTAGTAAGCTTACTAACTAAGTGAAGAACAGAAAGTCCTACTGGAAGCATCATAACAGCAGTGGCAGTATTGCTAACCCACATAGATAAAAATCCAGTCGCTACCATAAATCCTGCTACTAAACGACGCGGACTTGTTCCGATTAGTAACACAATACCAAGAGCTATCCTAGTATGTAGATTCCACTTTTGCATAGCAAGAGCTAGAACGAACCCACCCATAAACAGATATATAGTATCTGAAGCGTACGGAGCAGCAGCTGATTTAAAGCTATCAACCCCTAAAAGAGGGAACAAAACCATAGGTAAAAGAGCAGTAGCAGGAAGTGCTATCGCTTCAGTCATCCACCATATACCCATAAGAACTGCAACAGCAGCGACTATAGGAAGACCATCTATATTTAGCTTTTTGCCATTTGCCGCAGCGTTTGCTATATCTCCGGCATTGCTTGGCATCATATAATACACCAAAAGAGCAGCCAAAATACCACCAAAAAGACCGACAATCTGAACGGTACTGGTCTTTTTATCCACAGGAACATTAGGATTAGACATAATTCCACCTTCTTTTTATAATTTTATTAATTTCGGATATCATTCTAACAATAAATTTAATCAATCAGTATAATTTTGCTTATATTTTTTAATTTTTTTAATAATAATGTGAAGATATGTAACACTAAATTTAAATTATAAAAACAAATTTAAACATAAATTTTAAATTTTAGGTCAAATAAAGTTTCATATATAAACAAATTTAAGATAATCTGATATTAAAATTATTGAGATATAATTACAGATTTTAAATTTAATGGACGAGTTATGAATGAAACTATAAAAATAACAGGTGCGAAAGAGCACAATCTTAAAAATATTAGCCTAGAAATACCAAAAAACCGCCTCGTAGTATTCACAGGACTTAGTGGTAGCGGAAAAAGCACACTCGCTTTTGACACGCTTTACGCAGAGGGTCAAAGACGATATATAGAGAGCCTTTCTTCTTACGCAAGACAGTTTTTAGACCGTATAGGAAAACCAGACGTCGATCATATCGAAGGACTTACTCCTGCTATCGCAATCGATCAAAAATCAACAAGCAAAAATCCTCGCTCAACCGTAGGAACTATAACTGAAATTTATGATTATTTAAGACTTCTATATGCTAGAATCGGAGTTCAACACTGTCATAAATGCGGTAAAATCGTCTCAAAAATGAGTGCAAGTGATATCATAGATCAGATCACAAAGCTTCCTGATGGCGCTAAGATAACAATACTGGCTCCCATAGTACGTGAAAAAAAGGGAAGTTTTTTTGACGAACTAGAAAAATTAGCCAACAAAGGCTACGTAAGAGCTATGATAGATGGCGTTATGGTGAGACTGGATGAAGAGATAGAACTCAGCAAAACCAAAAAACACACTATAAAAGTCGTGATAGATAGAGTAGTCATAAGCCCAGAAAACTCTTCGAGGATAGCAAGCGACGTCGAAAAAGCACTCCATGAGAGTTTTGGTGAAGTAGAGATCGATATAAGCAATGCTGGGGAGCTAAATTTAGAAAAGAGCTTTATACACTTTAGTGAGCATAATGCTTGTTTTGATTGTAAAATATCATTTAACACGCTTGAGCCATTAAGTTTTAGCTTCAACTCTCCAAAAGGTGCTTGTCCTAGTTGTGATGGACTTGGAATCCGTTTTAGCTTAGATCTAAACAAAATCATCGATGAAAATCTCAGCGTAGAAGGTGGCGCTATAAAAGTGATGTATGGATTTAATAAGAGTTATTTTTATAAATTTACGCTTGCTTTTTGCGAACAAAACGGCATAAATATTAAAACTCCTTACGGCGAACTAAATGAAGACGAAAAAAGGCTTATACTTTACGGAAATGCTAAAAATATAGATTTTTTATGGAAAAGACATAAGATAAGTAAAACTTTTGAAGGTGTCTTGAAAATAGCTTATGAGATCTTAAAAGACGATAAAGATTTTAGTGATTATATGACTGAAAAACAGTGCGAAGTATGCAACGCTAAGCGCCTAAAACAAGAGAGCTTAGCAGTCAAAGTCGCTGGAAAAACTATAGGCGATATCATAGATATGAGCATAGAAGACTGCACTAAATTTTTTAGAAATAGTTCAAATTTTGCTCATCTAAATGATCAACAAAAGATGATAGCTACACCGATCTTAAAAGAGATAAACGAAAGACTATTTTTTCTTTATGATGTCGGACTTGGGTATCTAAGTCTTGGTAGAGACGCTAGAACCATAAGCGGCGGCGAAGCCCAAAGAATTCGTATCGCAAGCCAGATAGGAAGTGGACTTAGCGGCGTAATGTACGTGCTTGACGAGCCTAGCATAGGACTTCACGAAAGAGATACTTTAAAACTCATAAAAACATTAAGAAGCTTGCAAGAAAAAGGAAATACGGTAATCGTTGTCGAGCACGACAAAAAAACTATAGAAGCTGCTGATTTTATCGTAGATATCGGTCCTGGGGCAGGGATTCATGGCGGAGAAGTCGTATTTGCAGGAACTTACGAAGAACTTTTAAAAGGTGGCACTCAAACAGCAAACTATATAAACGGTAAAAAATCCATAAATTATTATAAAGGTAGAAAACAAAGCGACTTTCTAAGCATAAGCAACGTAAGTTTAAATAATATTTCAAATTTAAATGTCAAATTTCCGCTTAGAAATTTAGTAGGAGTAACAGGAGTAAGCGGTAGTGGAAAAAGCTCACTCGTACTCCAAACTCTACTTCCAACTGCTCTTGAAGAGCTAAACCGAGCTAAAAAAGTACAAAAGATAAAAGGCGTAAAAATAGAAGGTTTAGAACATCTCGATAAAGTTATCTACCTTGATCAAAGCCCTATTGGTCGTACACCGCGCAGCAACCCTGCAACCTATACTGGAGTTATGGATGAGATAAGAGGGCTTTTTGCCTCTACAAAAGAGGCAAAACTCAGAGGGTACAAGATAGGAAGATTTAGTTTCAACGTAAAAGGCGGTAGATGTGAAAAATGTAGCGGAGAAGGAGAGATAAAAGTAGAAATGCACTTTTTACCAGATATCAACGTGGTTTGTGATATCTGCAAAGGCTCTCGCTACAACGCCCAGACTTTAGAGATAGAGTACAAAGGCAAAAATATAGCCGAAGTTTTAAATATGAGCGTAGATGAAGCGCTTGCTTTTTTCAAAGCCGTACCGAAAATTTACGCAAAACTAAAGACTATAAGCGACGTCGGACTTGGATACGTGACTTTAGGTCAGCCAGCAACCACTCTAAGCGGTGGCGAAGCACAACGCATAAAGCTCTCAAAAGAGCTAAGTAGAAGCGATACGGGAAACACTTTGTACGTGCTTGATGAGCCAACTACTGGACTTCATTTTGCAGATGTCGATAGACTAGTAAAAGTATTGCATCATTTAGTAGATCTTGGAAACTCAGTCATAGTCATAGAACATAACCTTGATGTTATAAAAAACTGCGACTATCTGATAGATATGGGACCTGAGGGCGGAGCTGGAGGCGGAAAAGTAGTGGCTAAAGGAACCCCTATTGAAGTAGCTAAAAAATATAAAAAAACAGGCTCATTTACTGGAGAGTTTTTAGAAAACGAACTAAAAGATATGGGACTCTTAAAATAAAAGCCAAGATAAATTTAAAGTTTTTATAGCAAGATAAATTTAAAAAATGACACTTTAAATTTTGTATAATGAGGATAAATTTAAAGTTTTTATAGTAGAGTAAAAGTAAGATAAATTTGAAGTTTTTATAGATTAGTATAGACCACAAGAGGATTGCAACTCTTGTGATCAAAAGGAGAGAAATGTCTGCCATCAAAAAGATGGCAGTTTGATTAGTATCCTAAAACTAGCATATTAGAATTTATATTTTACGCCTAAGCTTCCATTGACGTATTTATCGTCTCCGTTTGTTTTAAAACCAACACTTATGGTAGTAGATAAGTCTCTTGTCACTGCATACTCACCACCTGCTATCACTTTAGCATACGTATCTTTGCTCTCATCTGCTTTTGTGGTAAATGAAGTGCTAGCGCCTCTAAATTTAGACACTAAGTCATCTCTGCTTACGCTGAGTTCTTGCTCAACGCTAGGAGCTACAAACATAAAGCTTCCGTCACTTAGGTATTGTCTAAACTCTACGCCTAAGTTTGCACTAAGAGTTGAGCCATCTATTTTGCCAACTTCATAACCTTGTATTGTAGCATTGCTTAGAGTAAAGCTATCGTTTTTGTTGTATGCGTAATTTAGCCCGATAAATGGTTTGATAAAGAAGTTATTTTGAGCTTTAACCACATAGCCGTAAGTCGCAGCGATATTTATAAATTTAGAATCATAATCGCCATTTAGGTATTCATTTACTAGCTTATAGTTGTTTATATCGTTTTTACCTATACCAAAGCTTAGTGTAGTATCAAGCTCACTATCGCCAAGGTAAGCACGACTGTAAATTCCAAGCTCAAAGTTATCTGCTTCACTCTCTAAGTAGCTTGTATCTAGATCTGATTTTGCATAAGTGAAGTATGAACCAAGCAAGAAGTTATCAAAGCTTCTATCATATCCTACGCTAAATCCATAAAGTTTTGGATCGCCATTATCGGTGTATCCTTTAGCTCCTATGACGTTTGCCCACAGCGAGTTATCATAGTCAAATCTTTTTGTGTATTCTTTTATGATGCTTGATAGTGCAGAGTTGTCGCCACTTGCTAGCTCTAAGCCTTCCATATTTTTTATAGCACTAGCTAAAGCAAGATCTTTGCTATATGGAGAGCTAAGCTTAGCAAGTCTAGTCATAGTATTTGTTTGGTTTGCCATAGATAAAGCAGTAGCTGGAGCGTTAAGACCGCCACCTATAACATTGCTTAGAGATTTGCTTGCTTCATTGATAGGTTTTTCTATCTGCTCTGCGATGTCTTGAGCCATAGTCGCATCGGTAACTTGTCCGCGTCTATCTGTAGTTACTAAATTTAGATTATTAGCTACAAAGCTTCCCAAACCAGCTTCATTTAGTGATTTTACTACATTTGAGTTGCTTGCTTTTACTACATCTGAAAATGAACTAGTTACGGTTATTTTATTTAACTGCTCTTTCATACTGTTTAAAGCTGCTAAAAGCTCGTTATAATCTTTTTTTTGATCATCTGATATAGCATCATCAGCTAGTAAATTTTTTAGCTTTACTGCATCGTAATTAGCAGGGTCTATAGTGATACCTTGAGTTTTAATAGCATCTATTGTGGCGTTTGTTATCTCAGCACCTTTTGCATTTGCTAAATCATCTCCGCCGTCTAAGTTAGCTCCACCAGCTCCGCCTAATTCTTGAAGCTTTTGTGTAACTATATCTGCTTGCTTTTTCAAAGCTTCATCATCTTCTATTTCAGTGCCAGTGATAATTTTGGGGTCTGAATCAAAAGCTTCTTGTCTTGCACCTTCAATAGTCATTTTTAATTCATCTGCTCTTTTTACGAAATCATTTAAAGCTTGCATTATTTTTGGTTGAAGAGTTTTTAATGCTTCTATATTTGCTTCTGCTTTGTCTTTTGTGCCACCATTACCAGTTACGCCAGTGTATATGGTATTGATTAGATCAGATACAGTTATTGTAGCATTGCTGGCTTTATCTAGTAAATCAGTATCATCTTTTTTTAGCTCGGCATTTAGCGTTGCGTAAATTTTAGTGGCATTTTCGGCTACATTTTTTATATCAAGTTTATCTTGATCTTTTTCTGCTATCTTAGAAAATAATGTTTTAATATCCTTAGCGACTTTTATAGCCAAATCTTTTGCAGCATCTTGTTTGTCTGCTTTTATTTTAATGTCGTTTGTGCCGTCATTTATTAATGTGCCTTCTTTTGAATTCGGATCGATTGTTATAGTTTGCAAACCATCAGATTCTAAACCGTTTGCGAGATTCGTGAACTCAACGGCTAAATTTTGTAGCTCTTTAGCAGAACTTCTAAAGTTTGCTATATCTGTTGCAAATTGTGTTTTATAGTGGTTGGCTGAATCAACTGCTTCAATAGCTCTACTGTATGCCTGTTTAGCCACGAATGGAGTAACTGCGGCTAAAAGGCTCGACCCCCCCCCTATTGTCATAAGCGCTGAAGCTAGCACCAAAGAAAGTTTAAATCCTTTCATGATTTCTCCTTAAAAATTAATTTAATGGGGCGAAAGTATAGCACATAAATGGCGTAAAAAGCAATTTTTGTTTAAAATTTATTTTTGATAACGAATATTGCATACTTTGAACGTTTCGTAATGTAATGTTTGGATATGGGGGGGGGTAGGAAGAGGGTTATTTTCTTTAAATTTAATAACTTTTTTATATTTTCTTAAGAAAAAATGCTTTTTAAAGGTCGGCTTTGCCGGTGTGTGAAGTGAAAAACCTAAATTTAGTCCGCTTTAGCCGGACGGATAACTTTAGTATTTGGTTCTTTAGCACGGATTTATTCGTGCGTTAAAAGAACATAAAAATAAAAAAATGATAGCTATTTTAGCTTATTGCTAAATTTAGCTTTATTTCCCATATAAACAAAGCTTAGCACTTCAGCTACTGCTTGAAATAGATTTGCTGGTATCATGGAATCCACATCGCAAACCTTGTAAAGTTCCCTTGCAAGAGGTGGATTTTCCACTATTTGAATTCCATTTTCAGCCGCTAGTTTTCTTATACGAAGTGCTAGATGATCTATGCCTTTTGCCAAAACTACAGGAGCTTTTTCCTTTTCCTTGTCATAGCGAAGAGCTACTGCGTAGTGAGTAGGGTTTGTGATAACGACATCAGCAGTAGGAATATTTTGCATCATCCTTTTACGCGCGGCTTGCATTTGAAGCTGTCTTATGCGCCCCTTTACTCTTGGATCCCCTTCCATCTGCTTGAACTCATCTTTAACTTCTTGTTTGCTCATTCTAAGCCCTTTAAAATACTGAAAACGAACTATAAAAATATCTGCGATAGCTATGATCAAAAACAAGAGTAACATAACTCCAGCCAAAATGAGCATTTTCTCTTTTAACCACAATAGCTGGTTAAACATAGGAAAAAATATGGTATGAGGAAGCTCTTTTACAAACTGCAAGAAAAAGTAAAATGCCACTCCAAAAACGGCACTTACTTTTAGTATGATTTTGATAGAGTCGATAAGTTTTTTAAGTGAAAATAAATTTGCTAAACCTTTTATAGGATTTATCTTACCAAAATTCGGTGTCAAAGGCTCAGTTGTAAATAAAAATCCAAATTGCATTACATTTGAAAGAATTCCTGCTATCATGATAGAAACGGCAACTGGAAGTATGATGAGTATGACTTGAAGCATGGTATGGATAACTATTTTAAAAAATAGCTCTTTAGTAAGCTCTATACCAATCAAATTTTGATAATAAATATAAAGCTTGATAAGTCTCTCACCCATAAACGATAGCAAAAGCACAAGTGCGATTATACCGACTAGAAGTGTCACAAAACCGCTTGCGTCTTGCGATTTTGGGACATTACCCTTTTGTCTGGCGTCTTCTAGCTTTTTACTGGTGGGTTCTTCTGTTTTTTCTTGATCGTCTGCCACGGCTATCTATAACTTACTATATCTTTTATATCGCGTCTGTATTTTTGGCTTATGGCATTTTTTCTATATCCAAAAGTAAGCACTAAAGCAACTCTTTTTTGTTTTGTATCTATACCTAAAACACCTTCTAGCTGATCACGCACAAAACCTTCAATAGGACAACTATCTATTCCTAAAAAAGCGGCTTGCATCATCATATTTTGCGCAGCCAAATAACACTGCGCCCTAGCCCAACCAAAAAGTTCTTTGTCGCTAGTGCCCTCGTTGTCTTTAAGCATATTTGCATATTTTTGTAAGTATGCTTTTTGTTCGTCTTCACTTTTATCTTTTCTACTACAGATTATGGATTTAGCATAGTCTGAACTAGCTCTTAGATCATCTATTTTAGCATATATCACTACAACTTTTGAAGCAGTTGTGATCTGGACTTGATCCCAGCACGCCTTCTTCAAATCTTGCAAAAGCTCTTTATCTTCAACTACTTCAAATTCCCACGGCTGCATACCCATAGAAGAAGGGGCTAGTCTACCAGCTTCTAAAATATCATCAAAATCTGCACTGTTTATTTTTTTATTTTCATCAAAAACTTTACACGCATGACGAAAGTTTAAGGCTTCTTTGAAATTCATCTTAATCCTTTTAAATCAAATTTATCTTATACTCTTTTTCTTTTGTTACCACGCCTATTATCTCAGCTTTTTCATAACCGGCATTTTTTAAATTCGTTAATGCTCTATAAGCATCTTTTTCGGCTATGCTTAAAATTAATCCGCCACTAGTTTGTGCGTCGCAAAGCAATATATCTGGGCTTGTTTGGCAAAATCTGGATATAAATTTAGCATTTTTGTAGCTACCTTCTGGTATTAGTCCAAGATCTGCGTATTTTCTTGCACTATTTAAGATAGGAACTAAACTTTGATATATATCAAAGCAAATATCATCTCTTAACATCTCGCTTAAATGCCCTAAAAAACCAAATCCAGTAACATCAGTAGCAGCATTTACTTTTATATCTTCTAAAGCTTTAAGTGCATAAAAATTAAGCTGCGCCATTACACTTACTACTTCACAGGTCTCATCTATGCTTAAAAATCCACCTTTTAAAGCCGTGCTTAAGACACCACTTCCGAGAGGTTTGGTAAGTATAAGCAAATCACCTAATTTAGCCGTATTGTTCGCCCAAAAATCATTTGGATTTACGATGCCAGTTACGCTTAGGCCATAAATATTTTCTACTGTTTCTATACTATGTCCACCGACTAAAACAGCGCCGCATTCGCTTATTTTATTTTTGCCTCCAACCATAATCTCTTTTAAAATATCTCCGCTAAAATGACAACTATCAAAACCTACTATATTCATAGCTGTTATCGCTTTTGCACCCATAGCAAAGATATCGCTGAGCGAGTTTGCAGCTGCTATCTGTCCATATAAAAACGGATCATCGACCACCGGGGTAATAAAATCCAAAGTCTGAACGATAGCCGTATCGGCATCAAGCTTAAATACTCCTGCATCTTCATTGCTATTTAGCGATGAAATGAGTCTGGGATCGCGCCTGATTATGTCGCCGATACTCTGTGTTAGACCCAACGGGTCTAGTTTGGCTGCACAACCTGACGCTTTTATAAATTTAGTAAGATTTTTATTATTATAAACTAACTGTTTCATTTTCTAAAAGTATATTCATTATCTCAAAAGCATTGCTCATACTTCCTACTCCTAGTCTATCTACAAGCCCCATAGCTTCTAAACAACTACCACAACTCAAGATCTTGACGCCTAAACCCTCTAACTCTTTTAAAGCGGCATAGCTAGGATGAGATCTACCAGTAGTCATTAAAACTGCTTCATTCACGCATACTATATACGCTGGTCTTTTACTCTGTTCTAAAGAATGGATAGAGCCTAAAAACTTAGCTAAAAGCCCTCTTCCGATAGGATCGCTTCCGACTTTATCTTCTTTTAAAAATAAAACTTTATCTTTAAATTTGATATCGCAATTATAGTTTTGAACGTTTTGGTCTATCAGCTCGTGAGTTTTTTTAAGAATAAGAGTATGATCGCCACCTTTTGAACTAACGCTAAACTCAAATTTATTTGTACTCAAAAATTTTTTAACATTTGTAAATGAAGCTTCACTATTTAGTAAAATCTCTAAATCATCACCTATATTTAAATTCTCTATGCTATATTTTGTCCTGATGATCGGCTCTGGACAATCTAAATTTCTACAATCTATTTGCACTATTTCTCCTTAAATTTTGTATATTCAAACCTTGAATCAAAAGAATTATAACGAATTTTTATATCGATAACGATTAAGAAAAAAGATTAATTTCTCCTAGCGTAATCTTCATAGCCAAACTCACGCACGGTCTTTATCTCTCCGCTTTTACCTATCATAACTAAATTTGGAAGTTTTACGCCATTAAACGTACTGTTTTTGACTATGGTGTAGTGAATTTGATCTTCAAAAATAACCTTATCGCCGACTTTGATCTCATTATCAAATTTAAAAATAGGATCGCCGGCAGCCGCTCCTACGATATCTCCAGCAAGACAAGTAGCACCACCAAAACGATAAGCAAATTTACCATTACTGCTCTCACCACGCATTTTTGGGCGGTAAGGCATAAGAACGGTATCTGGCATATGACACTCCGCAGAAGCATCTATTATACAAGTTTTTTCTTCGTTTTCTACGATATCAAGCACACTTGAGATCAAAAATCCGCATTGCCAACCTACTGCTTCGCCTGGTTCTATGAAAACCTCTACGCCGTATTTTTTTCTAAATTTTTTTATAAGATCTATGAGCAAATTTATATCGTATCCGCTTTTTGTAATGTGATGCCCACCACCGAAATTTATCCATTTCATTTTTGGTATAAGATTTCCAAACTGTTCTTCAAATTTACATAAAACAAGCTCTAAACTTTTAGCACTCTCTTCACAAAGTGCATGAAAATGAAGTCCGTCGATACCATCTATATCTGTCTCATTAAAATTTGCTTTTGTTATACCAAGCCTTGAAAACTTACTGCAAGGATTATACATATCAGTCGGACTTGATGAAACTTCAGGGTTTATTCGCAGTCCTATACTTTTACCGCTTTTTATAGCTTTTACTTTAAATTTATCCCACTGCGCAAAACTGTTAAATACCACGTGATTAGATAGACTTAGAACCTCGTCTATATCATCATCGCTAAATGCTGGACAATAGGTATGTATCTCTTTAAATCCGTGGAATTTAGCGTATTTTGCCTCATGCAAACCGCTACAAGTCGCACCGCTGAGATACTTTGCGACCAACTCCATACCTCCACTAAATGCAAAACCCTTTAAAGCACAAAGCACCTTTGTTCCGCTTTTTGTAGAAACATCTTTTAAAATTTGTAAATTTTTTTCAAGTTTAGCTTCTTCACAGACATAGGCTGGAGTTTTTATCTCATCAAATTTCATATACTCTCTTTTTTATTTTTGAAAGATTATACTAAAAAATATCTGAAATTTTGGAATGTTTTTTTGTGATAATAAATTTAAAATATTAGTCTATTTTACAGACCAAAGTCAGCAGGTTTTCTCGTAAAATCAGAAGAAATTTGTTTGATATCATTTGTCTGTATGAGCCTTAAAATAGCCTCTTTGCAGTGAGCCAAGATCTCTTTTAGTGCTACTTTTTCTTCTTGAGTAAACTCACCTAAAACATAGCTGATAACTCCGCCTTTTGTGCGTCCTATACCTATGCGAACCCTATCGTAATCATTTCCTATAAGACTATCTATAGATTTTATACCGTTGTGTCCACCACTACTTCCACCATTTTTAAATCTTACACTTCCAAAAGGAAGATCAAGATCATCGTGAACAACTATTATATGGTCAGGTTTATAAAAATCGTTGATAGGTTTGACGCAAAGTCCGCTAGCATTCATAAAAGTAGTCGGTTTTGCAATGAGTTGTGAGCCTTTTTTAAAAAGCTCACCTTTAAATTTCGCAGAGCTAACATCGGTAAATCCACCGTCAAGAAGTAGCAGATCGGCTAACATAAAACCTACGTTATGGCGAGTATTTTCATACTCTTTACCGATATTTCCAAGCCCTACGACTAGAGTCATTATTTTGCTTTGATAACGCCTACTACAGCAACACGTCCAGCTTCAACTATACTAACGCCCTCAGGAACTTTAATATCACGAACAAGGACTGTGTTATCAACATCAAGCGGACTTACGTCTATATCAAAACTATTTGGTAAATTTTTACCAGTACATTTAACGGTTAAACGTTTTTTAGATTGCAATAAAACACCTTTATTTTTAAGACCGATTGGAGTTCCAAATACTTTAACAGGAACCATGTATTTTGACACTTCATCATCAAGCACAACTTTTAGATCTACGTGTTTTAAAGCACTTGTTACTGGATGTTTTTGATAATCAACAACCACGACATTATAAGTTTTGCCGCCAACATTTATAGGGAATTTCAAATCGCTTTTGCTTTTTACGGCTTTGATGAAATCATTTACTTTGAATGCAGCATTGATATTTTCAATACCTTTTGCGTAAATGTTAGCGATTAGATAACCATCTTTCCTAAGAGCTTTTGTACTTCTCTTATCCATACTCTCTCTAACGATACCTTCTAACATCGTATTTCCTTTTAAAATAAAATAGTCGTGGATTATATCCAAATTTAGTTAAATTTAGACTTAGTCTATAGGTTTTAGAGGTATGATGTCATCATCTATCTCACAGCTTTTTGACCCATCTTTGTCGCCCAAAGTTCTGTTAAGATCGGCATTTTTTAGCCTTAGTTCTAGATCGTTTGAATTTGAAGCATTTTCTAATGCTTCTTTTTTGTCTATGATGCCTTTTTTATAAAGTTCTAACAGATGAGCTTCAAATGTTTGCATACCGCTATTTCCGCCAGACTCGTTTATAGCATCATAAATTTCGTCGTCTCTTCCTTCTAAGATCATATTTGAAATTCTAGGACTTGAAAGCATAATCTCAAGTGCTGCTATCCTACCTTTGCCATCTAAAGTTTTGCAAAGTCTTTGGCTGATTATGCCTTTTAAGACAGAAGCTAGTGAGAGCTTTATACGGTTTTGTTCTTTTCCTGGGAACATTGCGACTATTCTATTTATAGTATCTTTTGCATCTACGGTGTGAAGAGTAGAAAGTACAAGGTGTCCTGTCTCAGCTGCGTGCATAGCTGTTTCTATAGTCTCAAGATCACGCATCTCACCGACTAATATAATATCTGGATCTTCTCTCAAAGCTCCTCTAAGAGCGTCCGCAAAATTTACCGTATCTTGTCCTACGCTTCTTTGATTTATAATACAATTTTCATCTCTATAAACAAATTCGATAGGATCTTCTATCGTTATGATATGTGCTTTTCTATGCTTATTTATGTAGTTTATCATACTTGCTAAAGTCGTGGATTTTCCACTTCCAGTAGGTCCAGTAACTAGCACGATACCTCTATAGACTTTTTTACATATATCTTCAACTGCGCTTGGAAGTTTAAGATCTTCAAACGAAGGCGGATTTACTGGAATAGTTCTAAAAACAGCACTTACACCTTCCATTTGAAAAAAAATATTTACCCTAAATCTATAATCTTTATTTAATTTATAAGTAAAATCCACACTCTTTTTTTCTACTAATTCACCAAATCTACCGCGAAGTAGCTCTTTAGCAAGAGTGAGTGCTTCTGAAGGGTCTAAAACCCTTTTATTTTCTACTGGGATTATCTCGCCTTTGACTCTTTTTCTTATAACACCGCCGGCTTTTACGTGAAGATCGCTTCCTTTGGTATTTATGAGTTCCAAAAGATACTCATCCAACTCGGCTTTTAATTTAAAATCAAGCTCATTTATGTTTATATCATAATTCATAATGTTTTATCTTAAGCTTTTGAGTATCTCTTCAAAAGCATCGCAAAACGCTTTTAATCCATCATCAAGTAATATTTTGCAAGTATCATCATAATCTATATCCGCATTTTTTGCATCTGCAAAGAATTTATCCAAAACACTATCTTCTAAAATCTCTTTTGGAGTGTGATCTGATTTTATAAACGCTTTGATAGTATCAAGCGGAGCCGTATTTATCACATTTGGGTATAAAAGCTCTTTTATATAATAATCGCTTTCTAACTCGTTTCCTTTTACACCAGTACTAGCAAATAAAGCTCTGACATTGCTAAGTCCTGCGTTTTCTATCATTTTATAAGCTTTTGTAGCATTATAAATACCATATTTTGACGCCTCTAAATTTGCCTCTTTTAGCTTGCTATCAAGCAATCTATCAAAACGGCTTACAAATATGCTTATAACGCCTTTTGGTAGAGGTGCTCCGGGAAATCTTTTAGAGTAAGCTTTGCTTCCTTGTTTAAAGGCTTCTAGGCATTCATTTACAGCAGAGGTATTGAATATAAGAGTAGCATTTACGCTTATACCTTTTTTCATAAGTTCGCTCATAGCCTCAAATCCAGCCTTAGTAGCAGGGACTTTTATCATCACGTTCGGCATTTTTATAGTGTTAAATAGCCTTTTTCCCTCTTTATAAGTTCCTTCGCTATCATCATATAAATTCGGATCGACTTCTAAACTCACAAAACCATCATCACCGTCCGCATAATTTTTAAGCAGCTTATTTGCAGCGTTTTTAATATCTGATGTAGCTAAAATTTCATAAAGCTCTTTTGGGCTTTTTCTTTTATAATCATTCTTCATCTCTTCATAAGCGTTTGAAGAGCAAATGGCTGATTTAAAAATAGCAGGATTGCTTGTAGCTCCATTTATAGTAGAGTTTTGTATCAAATTTAAAAACTCGCCGTTTATAAAATCTCTTTCTAAAAAATCACACCACAGTGAAAATTTAATATCATCCATATACATAAAAACCCCTATAAAATTTGTTTAATTTCCCTTAGATCTTTTACATCTACTATGTGAGTTGCTGCTTTTTTAAGTATTTCGTTTGCGCAAAATGCTATACCAGTGCTTGCTTCTTTAAACATAGAAACGTCATTTGCCCCGTCTCCTACGCAAGCCACTTCTTCGTCTTTTAAATTTAAAAATTGCTTTAAACGTGCTAACATTTTACCTTTTGAGTCACTAAACATCATCTCTCCGCCAACGGCTCCTGTAAGAATCCCGTTTTTATGATGAAGTTCGTTTGCGAAGTTTATATCAAATCCAAGTTTAGCTTGTGCCGCGTCAGTTGCGATATGAAAACCGCCGCTAAATACAACCGTTTTTATACTTTTGGATTTTAAATAAGCTATGATCTCTTTTGCGCCATTTATAAATGGTAAATTTGAAGCTATATGTGTAGCATCTTCAAGTTTTAAACCTTCTATAAATTTTACTCTTTTCACTAAACTTTCATAAAAATCAAGCTCTCCAGCCATAGCTCTTTTTGTGATATCACAAACTTCTTTATCTTTTCCAACTGCTTTTGAAAGGATGGTGATAGTCTCACCATCCATCAAAGTAGAATCAAAATCAAATACGCAAAGTTTTATCATCTAAAGCCTTAAAAATCACGTTTTAAAAGCGCTTCGACTTTTAATATAGTAAGGATATTATTGTCCCTTTTACCTATACCTTGGATCATTCCTTTATCTCTTGCTAAAGTCTCAGGCGGCTGATCTATGCGGTTTTTATTTATCCTGATAGCCTCTGTAAGCCTATCTATAACAAAGCCTGCGATATTATCATCATCTTTCATAACTATGTAGCGTGTATTTGCAGTCATCTTTGTCGGATTTAGATTAAATTTGATTCTCAAATCTATAAGAGGTATTACGCTACCTCTTAGATTGAACACACCTAAAACATAGTCTGGAACACTAGGCACTCTAGTGTATTCTATAGGTTTGATTATCTCTTTTATGTACAAAATAGGAATCGCAAATTCTTCCTCGCCAACTATAAAGCCAACAAGTTGTTCAACTTCTTCTTTATCTCTAGCAGTAGGCTCTTTTATTTGTTGCTTCTGTTTTTGTAAAACTTGTTCTAATTTATCGCTCATTTTACTTTCCTTACATTAGCTTGATGTTTTTTCTAACAACATTTTCAAGGTATTCTGGAGAGTAAGGTTTTGTTATATACTCAGTCATACCAACTTCTACACCTCTTAAGCGATCGCTCTTACTGGTTCTACTAGTAACTGCTATGAGAGGTAAATTCCTATATTTAGAGTATTTTCTGATCTCTCCAGCTAGTGTATATCCGTCCATTCTTGGCATTTCTATATCTATTAAGATAGCATCAAGCGCATGCTCGCCTGATTTTACTAAATTTAACGCTTCAACGCCGTTTGTCGCCTCTATAACCGTTATGCCTAGTGGTTCTAATGATTTTTGCATTATAGTTCTATCCATTTTCGAGTCATCAACTATAAGAACTTTATAATCACTAGGTTTTTCTTTCGTCACAGCTTTAACAGTGGATTCTATGCTGGCTCTTATATCTATCTTGATCTCTTTTGCCATATCCATTATCATACCGACATCTACTATAAGCGTTACTTTACCATCTCCTCTTATCGTACCACCGGCTATTCCTCTAATGTTTTGCAAATAATTTCCAAGCGATTTGATAACTATCTCTTCTTGACCTATCAAGTGATCAACGATGATACCTAGCTTACTTTCAGCTACATTTATAACTACTACGTAAGTTTGATCTCCACTTTCAAATACCTGCTTTACGCCAAACAGATCGCTAAGCCTAACAAGACTAAGCACCTCATCTCTAAGGCGAAGAACGTTTTTACCTTCTATAGTGTAGATGTCTTCTACAGGTACTCTGACTGTCTCTTTGACGCTTGCTAAAGGAATAGCGTAAAACTCTTCTTGCGAACCTACTAGAAGCGATTGTATGATGGCTAGAGTTAGAGGTATTTTTAGTTTGATTATAGTACCACGTCCTGGCTCGCTATCTATATCTATAATACCATTTAGCTTGTCGATATTTGTTTTAACAACGTCCATTCCGACGCCACGTCCGCTTACGTTTGTAACTTTTTTAGCCATAGAAAATCCAGGTTTAAATACAAGAGCATAAGCCTCTTTATCACTCATAGCATCTGCTTCTCTCTCAGTGATGATACCACGCTCTACAGCTTTAGCTTTTACAGCTATAGGGTCTATTCCCTTACCATCATCGACTATTTCTATGACTATGTGATTTCCCTCATTATAAGCTTTTAGCTGGATGGTGCCTTTTTCTGGTTTGCCAACTTTAATCCTATCTTTTGGCTCTTCGACGCCGTGGTCGCAAGAATTTCTAATGATATGAACTAATGGATCGCCTATCTCTTCAACGATGGACTTGTCAAGCTCAGTCTCTTCACCACTGATCTCTAGATCTATCTGCTTGCCTAGCTCACGGCTAAGGTCTCTTACCATTCTTGGGAATTTGTTAAACACTTTAGCTATCGGAAGCATCCTTGTTTTCATAACAGCAAGCTGTATATCTGTGGTAACTAGACTTAAGCTTGAAACAACTTGATTTAACTCTTCGAGGAATTTTTCACCCTCATATCTCTCTTCTACATCATCATATATCTTAAGAAGTCTATTTTTACCTAAAACAAGCTCACCGATCAAGTTCATAAGATTATCGAGTCTTTTTACCTCAACACGTATGGTTTGCTCCATCGCCGCGCCCCCGCTTTGAGCTACTTGATTAGCAGCCGGTTTTTCTTTTGGGGACGGTGCTGGTTCAGGTTTTTTGATATCAGGCTCTGGTTTTGTCTCTTGTTTTGGAGCTTCGTTTTTCTTATTTTCTTTTCTCGCTTTATCTTCGGCTTTTCTAACTTTTAAAAGTCTTTCTATCTCTGCTTCTACTTCTGCTTCGCTAAGATTATTCACGTTTATATCTTCATCGTTAGATTCTGGCGCTTCTTGCGATACTTCCTCACTTACTTGCTCTTGTTCGCTTTGTTTTGCTTGTTCAGTAGGCAAATCTTCACCTTCACTTATCGCAGTAAGTCTTGTGCAAATATCGCTGATATCGATACCAGCACTCGCATCGCTGCCATTGTCTCTGATGCTTTTTAATAGAGCTTTCATCATATCTACAGATTCAAGTACAACATCCATGATATCAGGAGTTATCTTTAAGTCTCCATGGCGTGCTTTATTTAAAACGTCTTCCATATGATGAGTAAGTTTTGTGAGTATATCAAAATTTAAAAAAGATGAACTCCCTTTAACAGTATGCGCAACACGGAATATACGATTTAAAAGCTCCAAATCTTCCGGATTTGCTTCAAGTTCTACTAGATCGTGATCAATCTGTTCAATAAGTTCAAACGCTTCAACTAAAAAGTCTTCGAGTATTTCTTGCATATCGTCCATAAATCACCTCTTATCTAAATATTTTTTATGAGCATCTATCACTTTTATGACCTCTTTGTAAAGCTGAGTAGCGTTAAATTTAGTCAAGTATCCATCAGCTCCAGCCTCTTTTCCGTGCATTTCACTAAATTCATTGCTAAGAGACGAGTTGAAAATAATAGGAATATTTGCAAATCTCTTGTCTTCTTTCAAGCTAGCTGCAAAGTGAAAACCGTCCATCTGAGGCATCTCGATATCACTTATGATAACTCTTAAGTTTTGCTCTAGATCTTCTTTATAAAGAGCGTAAAGATCATTTATCTTTTCTAGCCCCTCTGCTCCGTCTTTTGCTTCAACAACCCTAAGTCCCATTTTCGTAAGAGCATCACCGACCAAACGTCTTGCAGTAAGACTATCATCTAACACCAAAGCCATACCGCTAAGTTGAGTCATCTCATCTACTTCCATCTCGATCTTTGGCTGATAAATTCCAAGTTCTTCAACTATGCTTTCTAAATCCAAGATCAAAAGAACTTCATCATTTTCTATCCTAGTTACGCCGGTTATCTTTGATTTATCAAGAGTACCATTTCCGACGCCGCCGCTAAAATTTGCCGGTTCGATATCTTTCCAGTTTATACGACGAATTCTTTTTGCTTCATGGACGATAAATCCTATAAATATATCGCTAAACTCAGCGATGATAACACGAGGTTTTAATATACTATCTTTTGGCTCGATTATATTCATCCATTTTGCTAAATTTATAACAGGGATAACCACACCGCGAAGATCAAAAATACCTTCTATATAGTCTGGGACTCCCGGAAGTTCGGTAAGATTTGGCATTTTGATGATTTCTTTAACTTTGGCAACATTTACTCCGTAAATTCCTTCATAAACTCTATCTTCGCCTTGTTTAAATATACGAAAATCAACAAGCTCCATCTCATTCGAACCCGTTTTAAGAATATTATCATCAAACATTTGGGCTCCTTAAGATTTGAAATTTCATTTCATCTGTGTATTCTACTATAAAATACCTTTGTTCACACGCAAAACAAGGTAAATTTATATAAATTTTATCATCAAACCGTAAATTTACACCTTGATGATAGTGTCCTTCGATGATTTTTGGAGTTTGGTAGTTATAAATCTTAGCTCCAATAACAAACTCAAAATCAACTATTTTATAATCAAGTCGCTTTATAGCTTGAGCTGCTAAAATCAGCTTTGATATCTTAAATTTAAAAAATCTATCTATGAGATCCATTATCCATAAAAATGATTTATTTCTCAAAAATCTAAGAGCCAAGCTCTCAAACGGCTTTAAAAAAATATCGCCGTGTGCTAAACTGACTTTTTGTCCAAATTTATCTGTAAAAATTTGAGGCTGAGCATAAATGTTAAACACTTCTATGTTTGGGAAAATTTCAGCAAGATTATAATCATGATTTCCCTCGAAATAATAAATTTTCATCTCTTTACTAAGTTCGTTTAAAAGCTCAATTTGGTCTTTAAAAAACTCTTTAGAATAAGTCGTATTTGAGAGATAATCAAACATATCTCCCATTATAAAAAGCTGTGGCGGCGTAGAGATGGCTCCATTTTTTAAAGATTTTAGAAAATTTAAAAAACCTTTTTTGTTTGCATTATCATGAGCATCGGCTATAAACAAAGCGCCGTCTAGAATTTCTCTCATATAGAGTCGCCGACTAAAGGAAGCCCTAAGCTTTCATCAAAACCAAACATCAAATTTGCATTTGCTAAGGCCTGAGATGAAGCGCCACGAAGAAGATTATCTATGCCACTATTTATCCAAATCTTACCATCATTATTTATCGCAAAAATATCACAAAAATGTGTTCCGGCGACATCTTTGATACTAACAGGCTCACGCCTAATGCGTATAAACTTCTCATTTTTATAAAAATCTCTTAAAATCTGAAGTGGATCAATACCCTTAAACTCATCTTTAAGAACCAAAAAACTACTCACTAACATTCCACGAGTAAGCGGTACTAAATGCGGCACGAACATTACATCAATATCATCTTTTAAACAGTCTTTGCGATTTTTATTTAAGTGCTCTTTTATCTCGCCCTCATGACGATGCGTAAGAGGACTATAAGCATTTACGTTTTCATTTACGCTTACAAAATGGCTAGTTTGTTTTAAGCTTTTTCCAGCACCGCTAAGACCGCTTTTTGCATCTATCATTACACCAAATTTAGGCTCTAACATATCTGCAAACGGTAGTAAAGCTAAAAGTGAGCAAGTAGGATAACATCCCGGATTTGCTATCAAATTTGCGGTTTTTATCTTATTTCTATTTATCTCTACTAGTCCATAAACAGCATCTTTTAATCCATCTTTATCTAAATGAGGACAATAATTTCTCTCATAATTTTCTAAACTCACTCGGTAATCAGCAGAAAGATCGACTATCTTTACGCCTGAGCCTCTCAACTCTTTAGCCACTTTCATACCTTCAGTATGAGGAAGCGCTAAAAATAGAAGTTTGCAACGCTTTTTTGCTTCATTTGTATCTGCGACTTCAACTTTTAAATTTAGTACATTTTTAAGACTTGGAAATATATCTTCAAGCTCATTTTGACTAGTTGCCCCTGCATAGCAAAGCTCAAAATTTGGATGATTTATCAAAAGTTTTACTAATTCAAGTCCGGTATATCCACTGATTCCTATTATGCCGACGCTTATTTTCATCTTTAACCTTAACTAAATTTGATCGGTTTATAGAATACTGAAACTATCTCTATCTCGCTTCTTCCATTTGGCAAAGTTAGTACCACGTCATCGCCTTCACTTTTGCCTATGAGTTGTTTTGCAAGAGGAGTATTTATGCTGATAAGACCCAACTCTAGGTTACTTTCGCTGATACCCACTATAGTATAAGTCGTTTCAAGCTCGGTATCAACATCCATTATAGTAACTGTTGAGCCAAATTTAACCTTGTCGTGTTCATACTCGCTAGGATCTACGACTTTTGCCCTACTTACTATATCGCTAAGCTCGGCTATACGGTTTTCTATAAAAGCTTGTTTTTCTCTAGCTGCGTGATACTCTGAGTTTTCTTTTAGATCGCCATGACCTCTTGCAATGTCGATTTCTTCAACGATAGCAGGTCTTTGGACGAGCTTTAGATCTCTAAGCTCCGCAGTGATTTTCTCATAACCATAAATTGTCATCGGTTCGGTCATTTTTCACCTCTATTTACATTTTAAACTGACCCTATTTTATCTAAATTTGGCTTAAAAGTATATCGGCGACTTTTTTAGCGCTTCCATGTTTTAAGTAGTCTCTAAGCTCTTTGCAAGCTCGTAAAAACTTACTTTTATCACAATTTTTATACTCATCAAGCAAAGCTTTTTTACTAACTTGCTCTTGGATCAACTCAACATTTAGCGCCTCTTTACCCATAAAATCAAATATAATATTTGCAAGTCCTACGTGTTTTAGTTTTACAAGCTTTCTAGCAAGCCATATATCGATCGCTTTTGCTTTATAGCAAAGCACAAAAGGAGTTCCTATAAGAGCCGCTTCAAGAGTAGCAGTTCCAGAACACACAAAGGCAAATTCACTTTGTAAAAGGGCTTTATGAGTATCAAAAACCACTTGAAACTCACTCACGTCGCCATAAATTTCATCTATATCATTCTTTAAATTTGGCGGCACTACTAAAAGTTTTTTACCATTTAAGCTTAATGCGACTTCTTTATATACAGGCATTAGTTTAGTTATCTCTGATTTCCTTGAACCCGGTAAAAACGCTACGATTTGGCTATTTAAAAGTTCTCTTTTTTGCACCTTTATCTCATCAAGCAAAGGATGACCTACGTAGTTTGAGCGCGAATAAAATGAAGCGTCAAAAGGTAAGATAGAAGCTAGATTGTCGCAGTATTTCTCCACTTTAGCTACGCGTCCACTTTTCCACGCCCAAACTTGTGGAAGTATGTAGTAAGTTATCTCACATTTTAAACCGGCTTCTTTTATAGCTTTTGCTAAAGGTAGGTTAAAAGCAGGACTATCTATAAGCAAAACCTTATCGCAGTTTTCAGCAAGCAAAACCATCTGTTTTAAAGCTTTTTTTGCCTTAAAAATTAGCGGTAAGATCTCCACAAATCCCATAGCTGAAAACTCTTTACTATCGTAAAGCACCTCACCGAATTTCTTATCAAAAATCCCACAGATTTCGCTATTTTTTAAATGCTTTAAAACCTCTGCTAAATGTAAATTCGCCGAAGCTTCAAGGCAAGAAACTAAAATTTTCATAAAAGGCGTCCTATCTTTTTGTTTCATTATATCAAAAATTTAAAAAGTTCGGGTAAAATGACTATAAAGGGGTAATAATTGAAAGAAATTTTAATAACAAACGATGATGGATTTGAAGCTTTAGGCATCAGAGCTTTAAGAAATGCTTTAAAAGACATAGCAAAAGTAACCGTAGTCGCTCCAAGTAGCGAAAAATCAGCTTGTTCGCACTCCATAACATTAACTCGTCCACTTAGATTTATACAGCTTGATGATGGCTTTTTTAAGCTTGATGACGCAACGCCGAGCGATTGTATATACCTTGCGCTTGAAACGATGTATAAACATAAAAAACCAGATCTTATCATAAGTGGTATAAATCACGGAGCAAATTTGGGCGAAGATATCACGTATTCAGGAACTTGTGGAGGTGCTATGGAAGGTACTTTACAAGGCGTAGCGTCTATGGCGATATCTCTTTTATATAAAAACGATAGCATAGACAAATACGGTTTTGATCTAGCTTGCGAGATCAGCGCAGACATAGTAAAGAGTATATTTGAAAAAGGCTTTCCGCTAAATGGTAGAGAGTTTTTAAATTTAAACATTCCAGCAGTCCCAAAAAGCGAATACAAAGGGCTAAAAATAGTCCCAGCAGGACATCAAGCATATAATACAAACGCCGAACTTCATAGAAATCCAAGAGGACTAGAGTACTACTGGCTAGGAACGCCAAATATCCACTATCACGAAGATAACGAAAACGAGTGTGATTTAGTAGCCGCATTTGATGGATATGCATCTCTAACCCCTATAAAGCTTGATATGACGGCTCATCATAGTATAAATAGACTAAAAAGCTGGATCTGATGCAAATAGCAGATAGATTTACAAGAGCAAAATGGCTCTTTGGAGATAAATTTGATAAATTAAGCAAAGCAAAGATTCTTGTATGCGGATGTGGCGGCGTAGGTGGCGTATGTGCGGACGCGCTTTATAGGAGCGGAGTAACAAATTTAACCCTTATCGACTGCGATAAATTCGACATAACAAATCAAAATCGCCAAATAGGAAGCGAGTTTGTAGGAGAACTCAAAACAGACGTATTTGCTAGGCTATATCCAGGCATAAAAACGATAAATTTAAGACTAACTCCTGAAGTAATAAACGAGTTTAATTTTGACAACTTCGACCTTGTCATCGACTGCATAGACGATATCCCAGCTAAAATAGCAATAGCTAAAATTTGTTATAAAAAACTACTTAGCTCAATGGGTGGGGCAAAACGCACTGATCCAGCGCAAATAAAAGTCGCAAGTATCTGGAAAACCATAAACGATCCATTTGCTAGAAAAATTAGATATGAGCTTAAAAAAGCGGGATTTAAGGGAGATTATAAGGTAGTTTTCTCAACAGAAGCACCAAATTGCGTAAATTTAGGAAGCTTTATAGGCGTAACAGCGAGTTTCGGACTAAACTTAGCAAGCCTAGCTATAAAAAAGATCATAAATGCTTAATTTTTGGCAAAATTTTATGGTTTTACATAATCCAGTAAAAACAGAACCAAACTTAAGCAAAGTAGCAGGAAATAACGGCGAAAGCGAGTTTGCCGAGCTACTTGGGCAGATAAAACGAATTCGCGTATTTAAAAACAAACGCATAAAAGATGATGGCGCAGGTCTTCACGAGATAGATTTTATCGTGCTTGATGGTAAAAAAATTTATCTCATAGAGATCAAAAACTGGTCTGGAAGTGTCAGCGTAAATGAAGATGATCAATGGATACAAAATAGCAAACAAAAAAGTATAAATCACTCAAATCCACTCAAAAAACTACTTAGAAATACGTCATTTTTCGTCGCTCACTTAAGATCTCTTGGCTTTGATCTAAAAGGTTATGAAATATATCCGCAAGTTATTTTTATGAATAACTCTTTAAGGCTCGCAAAGGAGCTAAAAAACAGCATTTATATAAAAACTGGTAGAGATTTTTTAGCTATGCTAAACAGAAAAAAGAGATTTTTAAAATTCAAAAAGCAAGTAACGTTTGATGAAAAATTAGTAAATATCCTAAACTCTCTAACAATATTTTCAAAACTACACTTATACGGTGGTGCTGAGCTTTGCGGAAATATCAGGTACTTTGTGATAAACGGTAAAAGAACAAGGTTGCCAAAACATTTTAGAACAAATTGTTCTCTTAAATGGAACAGAAAAATTCCATTTAGCTTTTTAAGCTCACTGATAGGTAAAAAGAAAAAACTAAAGATAAAATCAAAAATATTTAAAGTAAAACCAAACGATAGCGTTGGATTTGTAGAAGCAGGGAAAAGTGGCGTTAAGCTCATAAAGTTTGGAATAATAGAAAAAATAGTCAAAGACGACGAAACTTAGTGCCAAATTTTTCAAAAAACGGATACTATATGGCTTATCTGATTTTTAATAAATTCGTGGTTGAAAGTCTATAAATTTTTGAAGGTGCAAGCTCCTTAAAATCACTGTCTAAAATAACGTCTGCACTATTTTTTGCAAATTCTAAGTCAAATTTTTGCCCATGAAGATTTGCACTACTTGAATACACCCAGCCTATTTTATCTAAAAATTTAGCATGATCGCAGTCTTTGATAACACGAAGAGCTTTTGAATTTGGATAAATAAAAGTCGTTTTTTTAGCACGTCTGACAAGGTTTTTAAACTTGCAAGGAACCCTAGCAAAGTTTTTTAACATTTTAAATTTACTTACGCAAATAAGGCAAGGCTGATCCAAAGGGCGATTTTTAAGTCTATTTAGCTCTTCTAAATCTTGGCTTAAAAAGCCGACCGTAGTATCTGTCTGAGCCAAATAAATCATAAAATCTCTATCCTAGCCCTCAAATCAGCAACGCCCTCATAAACCGCACTCGTAACTATAGCGTTTATGCCTGTTTTTGCGTACTGCGCGGCATTTGACTCATTTATACCACCAGCAGCTAAAATGATGGCATCGATGAAATTTGTATTTTTAAATTCAACCACTCTTTTTACTTCATCTACGCTCATCTTATCACACTGCACACCATCACTTCCGGCTTTTAAAGCCGCTTTTGCAAACTCTAAATCACTAGCCTCGACGATGATTTTTCTCTCGCAAAGTCTCTTTTTAAATTTAGAGATATCAGATAAAAACTCATCTAAACTCTTATAAGCATTTGTATGGTTTTCAAAAAACAAAACACTATCGCTAAGCCCAAGCCTATGCACTTTTGCCCCACCCTCAAGCGCAGCTTTTAAGCAGAGTTTCTTTGCAAAAGGAAAAACTTTCCTAGTAACCAAAACTTCGCAGTCTGGACTAGCTTCTTTTACTATTTTTACTACCATATTTGCACTAGTTGCGATACCACAAGCATATTCGAGTAAATTTTGAATAGTCTTATATATGGCGTGAAGCTCACTAAAATCGCCGATCACGCTTAAAACTTGAGTGCCACTTTTTACTTCCATAGAGTTTTTAAAATCCGAATAAAACTCAAGCTCTCTTGCTTTACAAATTTGACTCACTGCATCTAAACAACTAAGCGTTATCTCTCCTCTGGAGCTTATGGAAAGCTCTGCTTTTGCTCCAGTTTCCATAAGCTCAGTGGTAAGATCGTTAAAAGGGATATCGCTTTTTACGAGATCTTCTAGCTCCAAACTACTAAATTTAATCATTTTCCTAGATACTCTTGTAAGCTTTTTACTTCCAAAGCCGCTTCATTTGCACTGATCGAGCTAGCTGCGACTAAAGCTGCGTTCATATTTGTAAAATACGGGATCTTAAATCTAAGCACAGCTTGACGAATTTTATGTGCATCACTTGAGCTTGATTTGTTATCACTGGTATTTACAGCTAAAGCTATCTCGCCGTTTTTCAGTTTATCTTCTATATTTGGACGGCCTTCGCTTATTTTATAAACCATTTCACAAGGCACATTTGCAGCATTTAAAAATTTATACGTTCCACCAGTTGCAAGTACCGTAAATCCTAAGCTAACAAATTCTTTGGCTAGCAAAACTCCGCGCTCTTTGTCAGCGTCGGCTAGGCTGATAAAGACTTTTCCGCTGCTTGGAAGGCTGTTTTTGGCTGCGATCTGAGACTTCACAAAGCTCTTTGCAAAGCTATCACTTATGCCCATAACTTCGCCTGTGCTCTTCATCTCAGGACCCAAAATCAGATCGGCTCCGCTTAGTTTATTAAATGGAAATACACTCTCTTTTACACATATATGAGAGCTAATACTAGGCTTATAAATGCTTCCGCTTTTGCTAACTACACCAAATTTATCATAGAATTTAAGTGCTTCAAGTAAATTTCCTTGCCACATAACTCTAGTTGCTACTTTTGCCATAGGAATGCCTGTAGCCTTACTCACAAACGGCACCGTACGACTTGCGCGCGGATTTACTTCGATAATATAAAGCTCGTTTTGATACACTGCAAATTGTATATTCATAAGTCCGATTACGCCTAAATTTAGCGCGATATCTTTAGTACAAACCTCAACTTGACTTATGATATCTTTGCTTAAGTTTTGTGGTGGAAGTATGCTCGCGCTATCGCCACTGTGAATTCCCGCCTCTTCTATATGCTCCATAATAGAGCCTATATATACGTCTTTACCGTCACTTATCGCATCTACGTCTAGCTCAGTAGCGTCTTGTAAGAATTTATCTAAAAGTACCGGAGAGTGATTGCTCACTTTTACGGCTTCATTCATATACTCTTTAAGCTCACTCTCACTATGTACTCTTCTCATAGCGCGTCCGCCTAAAACATAGCTAGGACGAACAAGAACTGGATAACCTATAACAGAAGCTTTTTGCACGGCTTCTGATTCGCTAGTTGCTGTATCATTTTGTGGCTGTTTTACGCCTATTTTGCTTATAAACTCACTAAATTTCTTTCTATCTTCTGCTACGTCGATGACTCTGGCGCTCGTGCCTATTATCTTAGCGCCTATCATTGTAAGGCGTTTTGAAAACTTAAGAGGAGTTTGACCACCAAAATGCACTATAACGCCATCTGGTTTTTCACGTTCTATCACGGCTCTTAAATGTTCAAAATCTATCGGCTCAAAATACAAAATATCACTAGTATCATAGTCCGTTGAGACGGTTTCTGGGTTACAGTTGTACATTATAGTAGTGACGCCAAGATCGCGCAGAGCGTAGCTCGCATGTACACAACAATAGTCAAATTCTATGCCTTGACCTATTCTATTTGGACCACCGCCGATGATGAGAACTTTTTTATTTCCGTTATCTACTTTTAAATTTGGTAAATTCGGCGTGATATTAGTACTACTATAAAGATATGGCGTAAGCGCTTTAAACTCACCGCTACAAGTATCGACTTCTCTGTATTCTAAATCTAGATTATGCTTCATTCTAGCGTAATATATATCGTTTTGGCTAAGCTCGAGATTGTCTTTTTCATTTATAAGGATCGCTAACATCTTATCACTAAATCCCCAAGTTTTGGCTTTTCTTAGAAGTTCTTTATCATTTAAGATATCCATATCTACGCTTTTTTCAAATTCAGTTATTTCATAAATTTGATTTAAAAACCACGGATCGATCTTAGTTAGTTCATAAACTTCATCTACGCTTTTACCATTTCTAAAAGCTTGAGCTACATAAAGAATTCTCTTTTCATGTGCATTTCTAAGTCCAAATATGAGTTTTTCATCATCTAAATTTAGAAAATCAAATCCAGCATAGTCCTTTTCTAAAGAACAAAGAGCTTTTTGGATACTTTCTTTAAAGCTAGAACCTATCGCCATTACTTCGCCTACGCTTTTCATCGCAGTACCTAAGTAAGGGTTTGAGCCTGGAAATTTTTCAAATGTAAAGCGCGGGATTTTTGTTACTATATAATCTATCACTGGCTCAAAACTCGCTGGAGTACCGGTAATATCGTTTTTTATCTCATCAAGAGTAAAACCGACTGCAAGCATAGTAGCGACTTTGGCTATCGGATATCCTGTAGCTTTTGACGCAAGAGCCGAGCTTCTACTAACGCGCGGATTCATCTCAATCACGGTCATTCTGCCATTTTTTGGATTTATAGCAAACTGAACGTTGCTTCCGCCTGTATCTACGCCTATCTCACGTAGAATTTTAAAGCTAGCGTCTCTCATATGCTGATATTCTTTATCCGTAAGCGTTAAAGCCGGAGCTATAGTGATACTATCTCCAGTATGTACGCCCATAGGATCAAAGTTTTCTATAGAGCAGACGATTATGCAGTTATCATTTCTATCTCTGATAACTTCCATCTCAAACTCTTTCCAACCAAGCAAGCTCTCTTCTATCAAGATCTCACTTATAGGACTTGCGTCAAGTCCCCCTTGAGCTAACTCGCGAAAATCATCTATATTATAAGCTACACCGCTACCTGCTCCTCCAAGAGTATAACTAGCTCTTATAATAAGTGGAAATCCTATGTCAGTAGCTGCATTCATAGCCTCTTCCATATTGTAAGCATACATTGATTTTGGAAGATCCATACCTATTTTTAACATAGCTTCTTTAAATGCCACCCTATCTTCGCCTTTTTTGATGGCAGCCGGATTTGCACCTAGGAATTTAACATTTCCGAGCATATCTGCTTCATAAAGTTCCATAGCCACGTTTAGTGCTACTTGACCACCCATAGTAGGCAAGATAGCATCAACGTTTTCTTTTTTTATTATACGACTTATGCTCTCTTTTGTTATCGGCTCTACGTAAGTTGCGTCCGCAAAATCAGGATCGGTCATTATAGTAGCTGGATTTGAGTTTATAAGTACGACTCTATATCCTAACTCTTTTAATGTTTTTGCAGCTTGTGTCCCGCTATAGTCAAACTCACAAGCTTGACCGATAACTATAGGTCCACTTCCTATAAGCAAAATTGTCTTGATGTCTTCTCTTTTTGGCATTAATCTTCCTTTATAACAACATATAAATATGATGGAACCTCTATTTTATTATCCGGCTCAACTATAACACTTTTATACAGATCTTCTTCATTTACACTTATGACTTTTCCTACTGGAATACCTCCGAAAAATATACCATCCAATCCCGTAGTATACACCATATCTCCAGGCTTAGGATTTAGCCATCTAGATATGTATTTTATAACTATATTTTTATTATTTCCTTTTGCGATACCAGCTATTTTATTATTTCCTATATATACGGAAAATATCGAATTTGGATCAGTCTGCAAAAGACCTTGTGGGCTGCCGTCTTTATTTACAATGATACCAGCAGTCTTTCCTCTATATATCAACCCATAAATTTTATCCGGATCAAAATCTTTGAAATCTAACCAAACTTTATCATAATCGCCTATATTTACATAAGATAACGCTCTTGTTTGTTTGATTTTTGGTGAGTACTGCCCCACATTTCTATCGCTTAAGATATTGTTTAGTTCGTATGCAAAAGTAGATAGCAATGCGGCTGATTTTTCTAGTTCCGCATTTTGAGCCCTTAAAGCTCTGATTTCTTCAACTTGACGAAAGTGTTCGTTTATTTTGTTTTTTATCGAATTTATGAAATTATCATAAAAACCTATTGAAGAATTTGTACTATTTACAAAAATAGATCTCACATTTTCGCTAAAATATATAGAGGATAAAACAAAAAAACCGATAACTAAAATAAATTTTATCTTATTCTTCATTCATAAGTTGCTGAAGTAAGCCTATCTCCTCTAAAGCTTTTCCTGTTCCTTTAGCTACTGCTAAAAGCGGCTCATCTGCGACATAGACCGGAAGTTTTACTACATCTGCAAGATATTTATCTAGTCCACGTATCAAGGCTCCTCCTCCAGTTAGTACGACGCCTCGTTCTACTATGTCACCTGCTAAATCAGGCGGCATCATCTCTAAAACCGTTTTTAAAGCATCAGCTATCTCTTTTAGCGGCTCTCTCATAGCTTCTCTTACATCTTCGCTAGTAAGCTCTATCCTACTTAAAAGTCCGCCTACTTGATCTCTTCCTTTTACTACTATAGAAAGCTCTTTTGGAAGTTGGATAGCAGAGCCTATTTTGATCTTTATCTCTTCTCCGGTTCTCTCTCCGATCAATAAATTATACTTTTCTTTTATGTAATTCACTATGCTAGAATCAAGTTTATCCCCAGCAGTTCTTACAGACTTACTGATGACAAGACCGCCTAAAGATACAACTCCTATCTCAGTAGTACCACCACCGATATCTACTACAAGGCTACCTTGAGGCTCACGTATAGGTAAATTTGCTCCTATAGCTGCTGCCATAGGTTCTTCTATCAAAAATACCTCTCTTGCTCCTGCACTTAAAGCACTCTCACGAACAGCCTTTCTCTCTACTTGAGTAAGACCATAAGGCACAGAGATGATAATCCTAGGACGCAAAAAGCTTTTTCTTTTATGAGTTTTTTCTATAAAATACCTGATCATTTTTTCAGTCATATCAAAATCAGCTATCACACCATCTCTCATAGGACGGATAGCTTCTATATCACCCGGAGTTTTGCCGACCATTTCTTTAGCGTCATGTCCAACTGCTAAAATCTTTTGTTTTCCATATTTTTCTCTTTGAACTGCAACAACACTTGGCTCGTTTATAACAATGCCTTTGTCTTTTACAAGCACAAGAGTATTTGCAGTACCAAGATCTATTCCCATATCGCTTGAAAAAAATCCAATAATTTGATCTAAAATCATAATCGTCCTTTAAATTTGTGTTTTTATTAGCAGTGGTTTATCTTTACCTAAGACTACGTCTTTTGATATCACGACGTCATAGTCTTTGAGTTCTGGAAGGTCAAACATAATATCAGTCATCATCTCTTCCATAATGCTTCTAAGTCCCCTAGCACCTGTTTTTCGCTTGATAGCTAGTTCTGCTACTGCGCGAACGGCGTCATCATCGAATTTAAGATTTGCGCCATCTATCGAAAATAGTTTTTGGTATTGTTTTAAAAGTGCATTTTTCGGCTTAGTTAGAATTTGAACCATATCATCTATGGTTATCTCATTTAAAGTTGCAATCGCGTGCAAACGTCCTATAAGCTCTGGAATTAGTCCAAAATGAACCAAATCGTCTGGTTCAACTAAATTTATCAAATTTATCTTATCGTTACGACCTCGTTTTTCTTGTCCAAAGCCAAGCACGTTTTTACCGATCCTTCGCTCTATGATATCGCTTAATCCATCAAACGCTCCGCCGCAAACAAACAGGATATTTGTAGTATCTATCTGGATAAATTCTTGATTTGGGTGCTTTCTGCCACCTTTTGGAGGGATATTTACTTGGCTTCCTTCTATGATCTTAAGAAGTGCTTGCTGGACTCCCTCTCCGCTCACGTCACGTGTGATAGAACGATTTTCGCCCATTCTAGCTATCTTATCTACTTCATCGACAAAAACTATACCTTGCTGCGCCCTTGTTACATCGCCATCAGCTGCTTGCAAAAGCTTCGTAAGTATATTTTCAACATCTTCTCCGACGTATCCCGCTTCTGTTAAGCTAGTAGCGTCACAAATCGCTATAGGAACATCTAAAAACCTTGCTAAAGTCTGAGCCATAAGCGTTTTACCGCTTCCAGTAGGACCGATAAGCAAGATATTTGATTTTGATATTTCCGTATCGTCATTGGCGTCTGTTTGTTTAAAAATTCTTTTATAATGATTATAAACACCTACGCTAAAAACTTTTTTTGCTTTTTCTTGACCTATCACATAGCTATCTAAAACTTCTTTTAAAAGTTTTGGGGTTATATCTTTATAATTTTTATTTGTATCATTGCTGGTATAGTCACTTTCTTCTCCGTGTATAGCAGCGTAACCCGCGTCTATACAATACTCGCATATGAAAGCGCTATCGGTTTCATTTGCTAAAAGCTTTCTATCGCTTCCTTCGCTTTCTCCGCAAAAACTACACTTTCTAGCCATTAATCTTTTCCTTTTTCAAGCGGGATTCCCCTTTTTGTATTGATTATAAATTCACACATTTTTTTTGCATATTCATTCGGATTTGAGCTCAAAAGTTCCGCAGCTCTATCTTTCAAGCCTCCACCGCTTCTAAATAAAAATTTATAAGCTTTATTTATCTCTTCAACGATCTCTTTATCAAATCTACGACGAATTCCTACTAAATTTAAACTTCTTATGTAAGCCCTATTTCCTTCTGCCAAACAAAATGGCACTATGTCTTGAGATAGAGCCGAAGCACCTGCTATCATACAGCTTTCGCCTATCTTTACAAACTGATGTACTGGAGTAAGTCCACCGATAACGACGTGGTCATCTACTTCGACATGTCCGGCTAGAGTTACGTTATTTGCTAAAATTATATTATCTTTAAGTATGCAATCATGTGCGATATGAACGTATGCCATTATAAAAGCATTATCGCCGATCCTCGTAAAACCATCACCTTTTTTTGTTCCTGAGTTGATAGTACAAAACTCGCGGATAGTAGCATTTGAACCTATCCTAACACCGCCTAGATCTTCAGGCGAGTAACTTACGTCTTGAGGTATATCGCCTACGATAGCATAGCTGTAAATTTTACTTTTACTTCCTATATGCGTATCTCCGACTATCCTAGCGCCTTGTTTTACCACTACTTCATCGCCTAAAACCGCGTCTTTGCTTATAAACGCATAAGGCTCGACCACGCAACCTTCACCTAAAATCGCACCGTCTTGTACGACTGCTGTTTTGTGGATATTATTCATGTAAACCAGTCTTATTTATCGACTATCATAGCTTTTAGTTCGGCTTCAGCTACTAACTTATCATCTACAAAAGCAAGACCGTCCAAAACCCAGATATTTCCTTTGTGTTTTAAAACCTCTAAACGATACTCTAGTCTATCTCCTGGACGAACCGGATTTCTAAATTTAGCCCTATCTATGCTCATAAAATATACTACTTTATTTTCTATGCTCATATTGCTTGTATCTTCTACGCTTTTAAATGCTAGAATTCCACCTGCTTGAGCCATACCTTCTATTATCATAACGCCCGGATATATAGGATGTCCTGGAAAATGACCTTGAAAAATTTGCTCTCCTATGGTCACGTTTTTATATGCTTTTACACTTTTGCCCACTTCTAGTTCGCAAACTCTATCTATCAGCAAAAACGGATATCTGTGCGGTAAAATTTTTTGGATTTCGACTACATCTATCATAAATACGCCCTTCATTGATATAAACTCTGAATTTTATCAAAAATTAGCAAATAGTTACATAAAACGAAGTGTAAAATAGATAAAAAAATGAAAAATTTATATATGTTTTATATTTAAATTTGTCGTGTTATTTAAATTTAAAATCACACAAGTAGTATTTTAAATTTGAATATTTTTTAAATTTTGTAGGATTAGGCAAGTGATCTGGAGAAATATTCTATCGTAAATTTAAATAGTAGGTTATAATATATCCATATAAAATCCAAAATCTAAGGAGATATTATGGAAAATAAACATAATGATAAAGATAGAAGAAATTTCATCAAAAAAACAGCTACGATAACTGCTGCAGTAGCGCTTGGCGGAACATCAAACGTATTTGGTGCGTCGAACTGGGATAGTTCAAAAGCAGGTGTAAGATCTCGCGGATGGGCTGCTTTTGTGAAACGGGAATTCTAAGACCTTGGGAATTCACAAGGAGACCACTAGGAGATGATGATATACTTATAGATATCAAATTTGCTAGTATTTGTCACTCAGACATTCATCAGATGAAAGGCGACTGGGGTAAACAAGTCTATCCACAAGTCCCCGGCCACGAGATAGTAGGTATCGTTAGAGAAATAGGCAAAAACGTTACCAAATTCAAAGTCGGCGACAGAGCAGGAGTCGGCTGTATGGTAGATACGGATCTAAACAGCTGTAAAAACGGTGGCGAGCAGTACTGCAAAGATGCTATCTTTACCTACGGATATCCAGACAAAAGAGAGCCTACTACCATAAGTCAAGGCGGTTACTCTACAAATTTAGTCGTAAATGCTCACTTTGCAGTACATATCCCTGAAAACATCAGCTTTGAGCAAGCAGCGCCGCTACTTTGTGCAGGAGTGACAACATACTCACCACTTATGAAATACAAGATAAAAAAAGGCGACAAAGTCGGCGTAGCTGGTATCGGAGGACTTGGACATATGGCTGTTAAGATAGCCATTAGCAAAGGCGCCGAAGTCATCGCATTTACCACTACTGCAGACAAAGTAAAAGACATACTAAGTTTTGGCGCAAAAGAAGTAGTAGTCGTAGATAATCTCTCGAAGCTAGAAGCTTATAATCAAAAATTAGATTATATGATAAGCACTATTCCAGCGCAATTTGACATCGCAGCTTACGCTAGTTGCGTAAAACCATTTGGGACATTTACTCAAGTAGGAATGCCTCCTAAATTTGAGCTAACATTGCAAAACCTAGGACTAGCCGCTACTAGAGTAAATTTCACAGCTTCGCTCATCGGCGATATGCGTGAAACACAAGACGTCGTGGATTACTGTGCTAAAAAAAAGATATATCCAAATATAGAGATCATAGATGCAAAAGAGATAAACGACGCGTGGAAAAAAGTACTGAACAAAGAAGCCAGATATAGATACGTGATCGATTCGGCTACTATATAGATAGGAAATTTATGAAAAAGTTTATATTTTTATGGTATTAACTTTAGGAGTAGCTATGAGTGCTGGCGAAGTCATCAAGCTCAAATTCAACAATATCCAAACATTAGTAGATATGGAAGAAAGTGAAGCTTCAAAAGAGTTTATAGCTATGCTTCCTTTAAGCCTAAAATTTAGCGACTATGCAAATAAAGAAAAGATAGCGAATTTACCTACTCCGCTCACGGCTAAAGGCTCGCAATACTACACTCCGCAAATCGGCGATCTGTTTTACTTTTCGCCCTGGGGAAATATAGGTATATTTTATGATAAACAGTTGCCAAATAGCGCCCTTGTACCACTTGGCAAGCTAAGAGATAAGATAAAAGAGCTAAGCCTTATAGAAAATGATTTTGAAATCACTTTCACAAAAGACTAACACATAAAGCCAAATTCAAATTTGGCTTTTTCAAATTTAAATCAAATTTAATTCAATTCAAATTTAAACCCAAAAATCAAATAAAATAGAAAATAAATAAAAATATGAGTGTCAAAACGGCCAAATTCTAAAATTTAGCCGTTTTCAAAGGTCGCTAAAACTCATTTAGCAACCTAAGCTTAAATTTATCATTTTAAAATCAAATTTTAAGCCATTTAAAACATTGTGTTGTTATTTTGACTTTTTTCAGGGATATCTTGGATCCCAGTGCTCTACTATCTTGCCATCTTTAACACGGAAAATATCCATAGCCGCTTGTCCCCTATCATCAGCATTTAGCTTGATATGGTTGTGGATGAAGACCAAATCGCCATCTGCGCCGATATGCTTGATCTGTGCACTGCTGTCTGGAAATTCTTTGAAAAAGCCGCTTATACCATCTTTAAACGCACTTCTGCCATCTTTGAAGTATGGATTGTGTTGAATGTATTTTTCATCGACAATTTCATCTATAACAGAAATTTTGTGTTCGTTAAAAACAGCATTCCAGAAATTTTGAACTAAAATTTTGTTTTTAGCAGCACTAAATTGCGAACTTGTTAGCAAGGTCGCCCCGCTCATACTTTTGCCGTGCATATCTATCTCAGACGCCGCTATAATGCAAACTGTAGTGATAAAACAAAGAATAAATTTTTTCATTTTTGTCCTTTTTTTGGTTGATTTTTTAAGATGGGATTATATTAAATTTAACTAAATAATGCCAATCATAAAAGTGTAATTTTATGCTTTAAATAATTTAAATTTATCGATTAAATATTGGTTTTATCAGATTTGGTCTTGGTAGAAATTTTTGGAATTACAAGATTTTTGAAATGGTTTTGTTAATTATGAAATTCAAAAAAGTACAAAAAATCAATCTAAATTTTATAAAACATAACTCCAGCTAGATCAAATTCTTTTGCTTCACCATTACTAAGCAAGATATCTAAATTTGCTTTTGAGCTAGGCGAGAAATTGTTCTCTATGTCAAATTTGCTTTGAGGTCTTAGTTTTAGAAGTTTTCTTAGCTCATCAAGGCTAAAATCAAGCTTTTCTCCGAGTGCTTTTTTTGTAGCTACGCAAACTTTAGACGCCGTTATAAGGCTAGAAAGCTTGTACAATAAATCGCTCGAAATACCTTTGACATCGTGCGCAGGCGGTCTATCAATGCTGCTTATATCCACTCTATCAGGACGGATACTTTCGTAAGCTTTATTTAGAGCTTTAAACTCACTCTCATTGTCGTTAAAACCACTTACTACAAGGACTTCTAAGATGAGTTTTCCTCTGAATTTATCTCTAAATTCACTCATCTTTTCTACTATCAAGTCGGTGCTATAGTTTTTTATAGCTCTGTCTATTTTCCTAAAAGTCTTTTGGACAACGCTATCAAGACTAAATTTGACTATATCTAAATCTAAGAGCGCATCAAATTTATCACTATGCAAGACTGCGGTTCCATTGCTCAAAATAAGTGTTTTTTGTGTAGTTTTAATGGCATTTAACTCTTCTATCAGCTCTTTTAAATTTGGATAAAGGCTCGGCTCTCCGTTTGCGGTAAGCGTGATAACATCTACGTTTGGAAACTCTTTTAAAGCTTCTTTTAGCTCGCTTATGATGTCTTTTACTAAAGGCGGCTCTTCTATCATAGAAACGACTTTTGCACGGCTTAACTCACAATAAACACAGTCGAAATTACAGCACTTTTTAAATGGGCTTAAGTCGATCCCGAGTGAGCTACCAAATCTCCTGCTACTCACTGGACCGAATATATATTTGTATGATTTTTTAGGATAGCTCATTTACAATATTTTGCTGATTTTTCTTGAACTGATTTTATGAAGTATTTTGCATTTTCAACAGGAACATCAGGAAGTATGCCATGACCTAAGTTGAAAATATGCCTTGATCCACGCATAATGCTTAATATCTCACTTACGCCCTCATCTATGGCGTCTTTATTGTAAAGCCTTGTCGGTTCCATATTTCCTTGTAAAACATAGTTTTTACCAAGTATCTCTTTAGCATTCTTAAGTGGAGTACTCCAATCCACGCCAAATACGTCAAATTTACCTGTTATCTTACTCAAAAATCCACTGATCCCTTTTGGAAATACGATAACTGCGATATGCGGATAGCGCTCTTTTATATAATCAACTATCTCATTTATATAGCTAAATCCAAACTCCATATACGCACTCTCTTCTAACGCACTAGCCCAGCTATCGAAAATCTGCACCGCATCTACTCCGGCTTTTATCTGTTCTTCAAGGTAAAGCTTTAGAGCGTTCGTGACCTTACGAAGTATGGCGTGAAGAAGTTGCGGATTGTCATAAACCATCTTTTTGCTGATGTTATAAGTCTTTGTGCTACCACCTTCTATCATATATGTAGCTATCGTCCATGGAGCGCCACAAAATCCTATAAGAGCCTTATCCTTAGCTAGTTTATCTCTAGTTAGCTTTATAGTATCATATACATAATCTAGATGTTTTACGGCTCTTTCGGTGCTTAGTTTATCAAGATCTTCCATAGAGTTTATAGGATTTTCAAACACAGGACCTTCGCCTTTTACAAATTTAAGATCCATACCCATTTCAAGAGGAACAACTAAAATATCACTAAACATTATAGCAGCATCAACGCCTAAAATATCGACTGGTTGAAGCGTTACTTCACTAGCTTTTTTATAGTCTTTACATAAAGATAAAAAGTCGCCTGCTTGCTCTCTTACTTTCATATATTCTGGCAGATAACGTCCTGCTTGTCTCATCATCCATACCGGAGTATAGTCTGTGTGCTTTCCAAAACATGCGTCTATAAATATCATTTTAAATCCTTAATGAGTTGAACTTTTATGTAAAAAATATAATCCCAAGCAAAGTGCCAGTATAGAAACTGCCAGATACGCCATCTCAAGCGGAGTAGTAAATTTAGCGTGCAATACTCTTTGAAAAAAATTTACAACCAAAACCATAACGATAACTTTACCTATTTTATCTTTTAGCTGATCTAAACTATGGACTTCCAAAACTCTAGCTTGTCTTGTATTTTTTATGCCATCTATCTCACTGATAAAAAGCTCATAAATTCCAAAACTAAATATAAAAAACACCAAAGCCATAAGATAAAGATCAATCGCCCCTATGATAAGCCCTACGGCATCACTGTGCAAATCTATGCTATGATCGCCTAAAACTAGGTATTGCCATGCTTGAAGCATAACTTTGATGATATCATAGCTTGCTACCATAAACATAACAAATGAGCCGATAAGCCCAAAGACGACTGGTAAGATCGTTACAAATCTTGAATTCCAAAGTAATTTTTCAAAAATTTTTTCCAGCATTAAAATCCTCATATATTTTTTAGTATAGCATTGTATAAAAATAAATTAAATATTTTTTAAGACAAGCGGCAAGAAGCTAGGGCTTAAACCCCAGCTTCTTGTAGTTCGCACCATTTTTGTGCGATTCTTACTGCATTTGTAGCTGCTCCTACTCTTATTTGATCAGCCACGCACCAAAGATGTAAAATATTATCTTGATAGTTATCTTTTCTGATACGTCCAACATATGTTTCATTGGTATCACTAGCAAATATCGGCATAGGATATAGATCGTGCGCAGGATCGTCTTGAACTACTACGCTTGGCGCATTTTTTAAAACCTCTACTGCTTTAGCTACATTTACGTCTTTTTCAAAATGTATAGTTATACTCTCACTATGACTTCTAAGAACAGGAACACGAACGCAAGTAGCGCTTACTTCCATATTTCTATGTAATATTTTTTGTGTTTCATTGACCATTTTCATCTCTTCTTTTGTATAGTCGTTGTCTAAAAACACATCAATATGAGGTATAACATTTAGCGCGATTTGATGTTTAAATGCTTTTGGTTCGCACTCGTCTAGTTTAAACTCAAAAAACTTTTGCATTTGATAGACTAGCTCTTCCATACCTTTTTTACCAGCACCACTAGTAGCTTGATATGTACTCACATCTACTCTTTTTATACCAAATGTATCATCAAGGGGTTTTAGCACTTGAACCATTTGTATGGTTGAACAGTTTGGATTTGCTATGATGCCTTTTACATTCCACTTAGTTATATCCTCAGGATTACACTCAGGAACTACCAAAGGGACATCTGGATCCATTCTAAAATGGCTGGTATTGTCTATGACGACAGCTCCGCTAGCAGCCGCCAAAGGAGCAAAATGAGCTGAAATACTTCCACCTGCACTAAAAAATGCGATATCTATCTCATGTTCTTCAAAAACGCTATCTGTTAGCTCAAGAATAGTATAGTTTTGTCCCATAAATTCGATACTTTCTCCAGCACTTCTGCTGCTTGCTAGAGGCAAAATGCTACTAACTGGGAAATTCATCTCGTCTAAAACCCTAAAGATCTCTTCGCCGACTGCGCCTGTAGCGCCGACTACGGCTATTTTATATTTTCTCATTAATTCTACCTTAATGCAAATTTAATGGCTTATTCTATCTAAATTTAACTTAAATTTAAGGCTATTTTTTTGAGTATATAAACAAATCATCTTTTGAGATCTCTAACCCATCACTTAGTATAGCGGCGCGTTCGACTATGCTGATAAGCTCTCTGATATTGCCTGGATAATCATAGTTTTTAAGCTCGTTTAAAGCTTCCTCATCAAAACTCTTTTCTCCAAGAGAGTACTCATCGCAAGCTTTTTTGAGAGCAAAAAGCGCGATGCTTAGTATCTCGTCTCTTCGCTCACGAAGCGGTGGCACTAAAAGCGGGACTGTATTTAGTCTATAAAATAGATCTTCTCTAAACTCGCCATTTTTTATCTTATCTTGTAAATTTGCGTTGGTTGCACAAACGATGCGAACATCTATCTTGATAGGCTTGCTAGCTCCTACTCGCACGATCTCCCTCTCTTGCAAAGCTCGTAATAATTTTGGTTGTAAATTTATAGGCATCTCGCCGATTTCGTCTAAAAACAGAGTGCCACCATTTGCCAGCTCAAAAAGCCCTTTTTTGGTTGAAGTCGCGTCAGTAAATGCACCTTTTTCATAGCCGTAAAGCTCACTTTCAAGCAAATTTTCAGGGATTGCTGCCATATTTATAGCCATAAATGGCTCGTTTTTTCGTTTCGAGTTTTTATGTATAAAATTTGCAAAAAGCTCTTTACCCACACCGCTCTCGCCCATAATCATAACGCTTACATCAGTTCTTGCAGCTTTAGCTGCGATATCTAAGACTTTTTGGAGATTTGGTGAATTTCCTATAAAACTGCTTTCATCATCTACGTGCTCTTTTTTGACTTTTTGTTTTTGGCTTAAAACCTTAGTCCTTTTGATAGCAGTTACCAGCGTTTCAACGTCAAATGGTTTTGTAAGAAAATCTTTTACGCCAAGTCGTACGCTTTCTATAGCACGACTCAAAGTAGCATTTCCAGTCATAATGATGACATCAAATTTACCACCAAGCTCTTTTATAAACTCAAGGCCGTCGAGTCCTGGCATATTTATATCAGTCACTATAATATCAACATTATCATCAAGCTTTTTTAAAGCTTCAAGAGCGCTTTTATAGGCTTTTACATTAAACTCGTCATAATCCCCAAGAGCTATCTCTAAGGATTTTCTCATATTTATATCATCTTCAACTATTACGATATTCATCTTTTTTTACCTATTTATTTTGCTTATTATAGCGCCTAAGGGCTTAAAATCCACTATAAATCTTATAGGCAAAAGTGTCACACTAGTATGTGAATACATACGGTTCATATTCAATTTAACAGTATCATTTAATAAAATATCGCTGCTAGCAAAACATTCAAAAAGTTTTTCTTGATTTCGTTTTAAAAATGAGAGTGTGGATTCGTTTTCAAATTTAAACGAATCTATCTCGCATAAAAAAGTTCTTCTATGCGCGGGGCTTAAAACCATAGCTTTTGATATAGCTATGTTTTGGGATTTTATAAGATTATTTGATGATGAGTATTTTGCCCAAAAGATGAACTCCTCACCACCAAATACAAATACACAAAGCGCTATTAATAAGCAAAAAGCTCTTGCCACTTGTCTTTATCTAGTTTTAGTTCCATTTCAACACGGTAAAGACCGTCTTTGAAATCCTGATTTATAACAGCAGCGTTTTTTATAAGACCATTTACTCTAGCTTCTATTACGGAACTTTTTAGCATCGCATCTTTTACTGTTTCTTTACCATTTACCTTAACGCCAAAAAGTTTGCTGGCGAGCTGTCTATAACCATCGACCATAGCAGCTCTTTTTGCCAAGGCCTTAGCTTGAGCTGGGCTAACTGTATCCATAGGAGGAATTCCTTCTCCAATTACTGAAAATATAGCTTCTGGGGCTATTTCCATATCGGCTAGCATCTTATCTTCTTTGATGATATTTCTTAGGTCATCTTTATCTACTTTTTGGATCACTACTTCTTGATTTTCCGGACTTGAGCTAGATCCAACACAACCTGCAAAAATACCTGCCATAACTAGTAAAAATACTAACGGTTTCATACTTTTCTACCTTAAATTTAAATTAATTTATCTATTCTAAGCAAAATTTATTCCAAATTGCTTTCTTCTATTATTTCACTTTCTAAAATCTCATCATCAGACTCTTCTTTAGGACATCTTGCTATGCTGACGACTTCATCACCTTCTACATTTACGACTATTACGCCGCTTGTATTACGTCCAGCTTTTCTTATACTTTGCATATCGACTCTTATCATCTTGCCGCTTGATGTTAGCGCCATAAGATCCATCTCTTCATCGACCATCACGACACCTACTAACTCTTTTGTTTTTGGAGTTAGCTTCATACAAATGACACCTTTACCACCACGACTTTGCAAACGGTATTCATCAGCAGTCGTACGTTTACCGATACCTTTTTGGCTTACGCTTAATATCTCTTGAGAGTCATTTTCTATGACTACGGCTCCTACGACTTCATCGCCCGCTTCTTTAAATCTTATGCCGGTGACACCTCGACTAACTCTTCCTATCTGTCTTACTTTATGAAGAGCGAATTTGATACACATACCTTTTTTAGTCACGATAAACAGCATCTTACCAGAGTTGTCATCATCTTCTTCTATCTCATCATTTAGCACTTCAAGACTGTTTTCATCATCTTCTACGCCTTCAGCCCTTGTTTCGTAGAATTCGCCCGGTTCGCTATTTGCGATAAGAACTGTAACAAGCTCATCATCTTCATCTAAATTTATAGCTTTTACGCCGATTGAACGGATATTTTTGAACTCGCTTAAATTTGTACGTTTTACTATACCATTTTTAGTAAAGAATGCTAAAGATTTGCTCTCATCAAAATCTGTAGTAGGAATGATAGCCTTTATCTTTTCATCTGCTTGAAGCTGGATCAAATTTACCACCGCTTTGCCTTTTGCAGTGCGGCTACCTTCTGGTATTTTATAGACTTTGAGCCAGTAAAGCTGTCCGCGATCTGTTACAAACATAAGCGTATCATGGCTCATACAAGTAAAGAAACTCTCGATAAAATCATCTTCATAAGTAGTCACAGCTACTTTGCCTTTTCCACCTCGTTTTTGCTTTTCATAGCTCTTGCTAGGAACGCGTTTTATGTATCCGCGGTGAGTTATGGTAACTACCATATTTTCATTTGGTATAAGATCTTCTATATCGATATCATCATAATCATCGACTATCTCAGTGATGCGAGGGCATTTAAATTTAGATTTGATCTCTAAAAGCTCTTCTCTTATGATATTTTCTATCAAAGTTTCACTTTTTAGTATCGCATCTAGTTTTTCTATAAGTTCTAAAATCTCTTTTAGCTCTGCTTCTAATTTTTCTCTTTCAAGTCCAGTGAGTTTGCTGAGCCTCATATCGAGTATAGCGTTACTTTGTAACTCTGAAAGTCCAAATTTAGCCATCAAACCATCTCTTGCAGAGTTTGTATCTGCACTAGTTTTTATCAGATTGATAACCGCATCTATGTTATCAAGCGCTATTTTTAGCCCTTCTAGTATATGAGCTCTTGCACGCGCCTTTTGAAGTTCAAATATAGTACGTCTAATTATGACGGTTTTTCTATGATTTAAAAATAATCTTAAAAGCTCCATAAGAGAAAATACTTTTGGCTCTTTGTTGTTTATAGCAAGCATTATGACGCCAAAAGTTACTTCCATTTGAGTGGATTTAAAAAGATTATTTAGCACAATCTCGCTCATCGCGTCACGTTTTAGCTCGATGACTAGACGAATTCCATCCCTATCGCTCTCATCTCTGATCTCACTAATCCCATCGATCACTTTATCTTTTACAAGATCTGCTATGTCTGAGTGAAGTTTGGCTTTATTTACTTGATATGGGAGCTCATCGACTACGATCACGTCTTTGTTTGGTTTTTTTTCTATGTGAGTTTTGGCTCTTAGTTTTATACGCCCACGACCTGTTTTATAAGCCTCTAAAATACCTTTTTTACCAAATATTATTCCGCCTGTTGGAAAATCAGGCCCTTTTATATGAGTCATGATCTGATCTAAAGAGGCATCTTTATCATCTAAAAGAACAAGCAAACCATCTATTAATTCATCAAGGCTATGTGGAGGGATATTTGTAGCCATACCTACTGCGATACCACTACTACCATTTAGTAGCAAATTCGGTACGCGTGCAGGTAAAACATCAGGCTCACTTAAGCTATCATCATAGTTTGGGATAAAATCAACAGTATCTTTATCTAGATCTCTTAAAAGCTCTTCAGCCAAAACTGTCATTCTAGCTTCTGTATAACGCATAGCAGCCGCGCCATCCCCGTCGACTGAGCCAAAGTTTCCCTGTCCATCAACTGCAGGAACTCTCATAGAAAAGCTCTGAGCCATTCTAACTAGCGCGTCATATACGGCAGTATCGCCGTGTGGGTGATACTTACCGATAACATCTCCAACGATACGAGCAGACTTTTTGTACGGGCTACGACTTCCCACGCCAAGATCGTTCATAGCATAAAGTATGCGACGATGCACAGGCTTTAAACCATCCCTTGCATCTGGCAAAGCACGACCTATGATAACACTCATCGAATAGTCTAAGTAGCTAGTTTTTATTGAATCTTCGACATCTATAACATCGATATCTTGATTTGTATTAAAAATATTTTCTTCCATTTTTATCCTTGAAAATAACTACAAGGATTGTATCTTAAATTTAATAAAAACTTGCTAAATAGCCATCTGCAAATCTCAAAATCAAATTTGCCGCTACATTTTTAGTAGTATTTGTTCATCTTTTCTTAATGCACTTATTGTGTCTTTAAAATATTTATCTGCCTTTATCAAAGTTATGGTTGAACCTCCGATAGACGAGGTATGGAAGTTATATGTAGATTTGAGTATTGATACTTGTTTTTCTACGGCTAAAATACTTCTTTTTTTAATATCTCTCACAAAATATAATATGCTCTTACTAGATATTTTGCCGTTTTCATCCACTATTTTTCCGCTAAACTCCTTAAAATATCTATAGCTTACTTCTGCTTGCTCTTCGATGTAATGAGTAAATGTATATCCGAGTTTTTGATTACCCAAGAGAACTATTTTGCCTTCCATTTTTTTAAGCACGTCATAGACTGAGTTTTTACCAAAACAACTTTTCGTATCGCTTAAAAAAGCATCTTTATTAGCTCCATTAATTGCAAAAGAAAAAATCGGATCATTTGTGCGAACAACACCATTTTGATGTCTGAAAAACTCAGTCAAAACGCCCATAGTGCTTCTTGAGTTTAGCTTATCATAAATTTTATTTTTACAAAAACTATATGTAAATGTAGGCATAATGAGCGTTCCATTTTTACCTATAACTTCATAAAAACACTCCAATAAAACTCTCAAAAACTCATCTTTTGGTAAAAGTGGTTTGCCAAGAGTAAAAAGCTCGGTATGAACGCAAACAGCATCACCACTTTTTATACCGATTTGCTCTAAAGCATCTAAAAAATCGCTTTTTTTAACAAGCTTTCCATTTGCTTCTAAGATAGCTTTCATCTCATCGCTTTATCTATCATATCTTTTAAACTAGCAAAACTCTCAAAACTCTCATTTGTTATGAACTCTGCACGCAATGGTTTTTTATACGCTTTTTCTATCGCCGCAACAAGAGCCATTATATCCATACTATCGATAATTCCGCTGCTTAAAAGCTCGCCCATACTCTCATTTACATCATCTCTACCTATTTGGTTAAAAAGCTCTTTGATCTTATTCATTTTTACTCCTTTATAATATTTAATTTTTGACAAATATGTTTTTAAATTTTATTTTTCCTCTTATAAAATAAAATTTGTATATCGTTAAACTCAAACCCGAATTTTTTATAAAATTCTATAGCTTTTATATTCGTATCTCTTACAAATAGTTTAAAATGCCAAGCGTTTAATCCCAAAAAACAGCTCATCAGCTTACGCCCGATTCCACTTTTTCTAAATTCATTGCTAACTGCCATAAAATCCAAATGAGCCGAGTTTAAATTTAAAAAATATACCAAAGCGCCTACTATTTTCTTATCTTGTTTTATGATGAGTACTTGACCTTGTTGTATTCTATTTTTAAGTTCAGTTTTGCTTATAAAAAGATAGTTTTTATCAAAATAATTTATAAAAAAATCATAAATCTCACCCATATCATCAAGCAAAGCTTTTTTAACCTCATCATAACTTTGAAAACCAAAACCGCTATTTTTTAAACTCATACCGATATATCTATCAAAAATACTAAATTTATTAATACTCAAAAATCTATTTTCAAGCTCACAAATAGGCGTTTTACGTATAATTTTTATATAGCTTCCTTGCATATCAAATTTTGCTATATCATTTATAAAATATGTGATAAAATCGTTTTGGGTTAGAAAAAAGTTATCTGCACTCTGCTTTAAATAAATTTGATTTTGGTCTAATTTATTTTTGATGCTATCTATGCTAAACGTGCTATTGCTAAACTTAAATCCGCCGTTATAAAAATAGCTTAAAAACTCATTATACAAGTCCATAAAGCACCTTTCGATCAATTTTGCCATTTTGATTTAGCACAAATTTATCTACTAAAATAAACTTTTTTGGCACCATATAATTAGGTAGTTTCTCTAAAAGATAAGTTTTTAAATTTATCTCATTTTTCGCCTCGTAAAAGCATATTATTTCGCTATTTTTAAATATACAAACTGAGTTTAAAACTTTTTTATGAGAATTAGTTGCAGTTTCGATCTCGCCAAGCTCTATCCTATGCCCCATAAGTTTTATTTGATTATCGATCCTTCCATAGCAAATCAACTCTCCAAGATCGTTAAAAGCCACTATATCGCCTGTTTTATAAAGGATATCTTGATAATTATTATGCAGTGGATTTTGGATAAAAGCTTCTTTTGTTTTTTGGCTATTTGCAAAGTATCCTAGGCTAAGGCTCGTCCCTCTAACATAAAGTTCGCCCCTAACAAACGGCTCTTTTATCAAATTTAGTTCATCATCAAAAACCAAAAGTTCGGTATTTTGACAAGCCTTTCCTATAGGAAGTGGCTCATCATCACTAAAACTCCTATCACAAATGTAAAAAGCACAAACATCAGTTATCTCAGTAGGCCCATAAAGATTTGCAAAAAGAGCGTGTGGAAGAGCTTTTCGCCAGATATTTAGCTGTTTATTAGGCATTATCTCTCCGCAAAATAGTACTTTTTTGAGACTTAAAAGCCTAAAATTAGCAAGTGCATTTACGTTTGCAAAATACGTAAGCACTGAAGGCACCCAAAAAATCAAACTAACGCCGTGTTTTTCTAAATAATCTAACACTTTATTTGGAAAAGCAAAAATAGAAGTCGGCAAGATATGCAAAGTAGCGCCAACTTTAACGCAAGAAAAAATATCCAAAATAGAGTTATCAAAATAAAACGGCGCTTGATTTGCCAAAATTTCGCTTGAGCTTAGCTCAAAAGTCTCACAAACCCAAAAAGTATAATCGATCACGCTTTTATGGCTTATGCTTACACCTTTTGGCACGCCAGTGCTTCCGCTAGTAAAAAATACATAGAGTAAATTTGTATCTATATGAGCATTTCTAGCCTCTTTTAGCGTACTTTTATCTACGTCAAATTTACCAAAATCCTCACAAAATATCTTTTTAGCATTCACAAAATCAAATTTAAAATCCTTTTGCGTAATAATAACCTTTGGTTTTAGAATTTTAACAACTTGTTCTATACGCTCTTGTGGCGTTTGAGTATCTAGCAAAGTATAGAAATTCCCACTTTTTGCCACGCCAAAAAATGAAACTAAAGTCAAAATGCACTTTGGCAAGATGATTAAAACAGCATCTTTATTTAAATTTAGCCTTAAAATTTCACTAGCTAGTCTATCCGTAATCTCATCAAATTCAGCATAAGTCATACTCTCATCGCCAAAGACAAATGCTTTTTTAAATGGATTTTTTGCAACCGAAATATCTAAAAAGTCACAAATATTTCTTATCATCTGGCTTCCTTAATGAGCTCAAATTTAAGTAAATTTTCTATGACATCTTTTAGATTTTTTGCTTCTACGCTAAGCTTATCGGCTATGTCTATGACGCTTCTTTTGCCGTTGCAATACGCTAAAAAATCACGAATTATCATAGTACTTTTGTGGATACCTTTGGTATTTATGGTGCTTATTATTCCTCTTGAGCCAAGATTTGGTTCGCAAGTCGTGTTTAGGCGGTAGATTTTGTTTATTTCTAAATTTAAGATCATATTTTTAGCATAGTTTAGTCCATCTTCAAGTCCCTTTTTAGTAACTAAACTCATATCATCCAAGCTTGTATGATACTCTTTATATTCGCCAAACCTACTCTTGCAAAGTGTCACGATACCTAAATTTAAATTAGGCGTATTAAATTGTCTTTCATCACTTCCACGGTATAAAAATGAGTAAATTTTTGGGTTTTTACTAAGAAATTTAATCGTATGAAGTGCGGCTTTATCGCTTAAAGTGTCTTCATCAGGACTTAAAATCACACTATAAGCTCTCTCATCACCTATACAACTAAGCACAAATCCAGCCTTTACATTTTGTTTTAAGGCTTCATAATTTTTACTGATATAACAGATCGATCCGATAGTCTCAGGAACTATGATAAAACGATAATTAAAACGTCTATTTTCTAGCGTTCGCACCCATTTTATGAGCTCACTCATCACAACAGGTCCGCTTAGCTCGTTGTTTGCCATTTGCGGATGACAAAGATATGTGCTAATCAAAATCTCATCGCTAGTCTGTTTTGTTGCAGAAATGAAATATTCGCCATAATTTAGCTCGCCATCACTTTTAAACTCAGTATCTATAAAAACCTTATAAATGCCATCTTTTAAAGTTTTTCTTTGATTATGGCTGATACAAAATCCCCACCTTTTTTCATAATAACTAGTAACATATGGAATTGCACCTGGCAAGTTTGGAAGCGAATACAAGTGAGCTTGCAGCTCATCAAGACTAATGGCTTGATTTATAGCGGTTGAGTAATTTAAAAGATGTAGGTTGTGTTTTTTAAATTCGCAGATTTTTTCACCGCTTGGGGTGATGATATAAGCGTCCCTTACTATCCATTCAGCAGGAACTACCCAGTCAAAACATTTGCTGCCACTTTTTACGCTAAAACGCTCAACCCCCCCCCCAACAGCTGAATTTAAGATATCTAGACTACGCCTAAAACCTTCTCCTGTTATACTTCTTGGAATGGTAAATAGCTTTTTTGCAAGTTCATACATTTTTATCCTTTATTCTCTAGCATCAGCTAAAACTAGTCCAAAAAGTGGCAACTTACCACAACTAAGAAGTAAATTTTTAGCTTCTTTCATACTAGATCCAGTCGTTATGATATCATCTACTAAAATTATTGGATTGCTAATTTCTTTTAAAAGTTTAAAATTTCGTGGATTGTTTTTTCTAAATTCAAGAGTTTTTCCTTGGTATTTTACTTTGTTTGTAGCTCTTAATGCACCATATATCGGCTTTAAAGATTCGCTTTTCATAGAGTGAGCAAGAACTGCAGTATGAGAGTATCCACTACTAATTTGATCATCAAGAGCGATGATATTTACTACACTTTTAAATTTAAAAGTATCAGCAAATTTAGAAAAACTTAGCTTTGCTAGCTCACGAAATACAAAATGTCCGTGCATCTGATGTTTAGAGTAGATAAGAGATCTTATATCATCATATTTATAAAAGCTATACACTTTAAAGCCATCAATATCCCTAGCTCTGCTTTCAAATTCACTCAAAACCATCTTGCAGTTTTTACATATAAATTTAAACGTAAATGAGCCACATTTTAAGCATCGCATCAGTTTGCGGCTATCGCCTTGGCAGTGCGAACAACCATATCATTTAACAAGCTTTGGATAAATGGCTCAAAAGCGCCGCCTGTCAAGATAGGAGCAAATTCTGTCTGAGGCTGAGCTATACGCTTTGTCGTAGTAACTCCGTCTTTATAAATTTTGATATAAACTTCACAATTTCCTTTGAGATTATCTCTTGAATAACCGCTCAAATTCGCTTTTAGCTCTGTTATAGTTATATCTACGATCTTAGGATCTTCGCCGCCAAATTTAACTCCGCTTTTTGTAAGCTCGGCTATAAGTGCGTCACCAAACCATTTTGTAAGATTTGTCCCCATAGTAACGTACTCGCTAACTGTTCCTTGCTTGTCACTTATAGTAGCTACAACGCTCTGGTTTTTTCTCTTGTCGACTATGGAATTTATGACGATGCTATTAGCGCTACTTCCTACGCCTTTTGCTTGATACGGTGATAGTGAAAGAACTGAGTTCGAGCTAGAACATCCGACCATAAATATACAAAAACTCACAATAGACAATAATCTTTTCATCATAGATCCTTAAAATTTACTTATTTCTTCAGCTGCTTTGTTTGCTGCTTGTTTTACAAGAAGATCCATATATATACCAAAATCACCAGTACCACTTAAACCTCTTACGCTTTGAGTTGTAGAAATTTTGATATGTCTAGTATAGTTGATATTTTTTATGTTGAGAATTCCGTATAATTTTGAATTTAAATTCTCATATTTAGGATTATATACGCCTTTAAAACCTGTAAAATCAAAATCAACTCTCAAAGTATAAGGCGAAGTTTGATCATCTACTAGCACAATTCCTCTATTTTTTAGCTCCTCTTTTAGAGATAAATAAAACAAAGAATCTATCCTCTTATTTAAGTCATAAGCTTCTTTTGAGCCATTTACAAATATAGCCTTTTGGTTTTCTCTTAGATCTGAAACTCTATGTAGATAAACCTTTGTAAGTCCTGCACTTGTGTCTATCTTGCGCATATTTGGACAACAGTTTATGGCAACATCGCTTTTGTAATATTTACCGTTTATCGTAGTTTCATAGTTTGATTTATTGCACGGCTGACAAGCGACTTTTATCTTCATTATAGTTTCAAACGACCTTTTAGCGCTAGTGTCTGAATACAGATCTAAATTCTTGCTAGAACATCCTATAAAAAATATAGCAAAAGCTAGCGTAAATAATAAACCTTTCATTTTTATCCTTTCATCTGTCTTTTTACTCTTATACTCTCACCGCCAAGACCGTAATTCTCAGTTTCTATCTCATCTATGATCACGACTGTGCTTGCTCTATTTCTACCTAAAACATTGTGCAATAGCTCAGTCACGCCTTTTATGAGCTCTTCTTTTTGAGCTATTGTCGGCTCACCGTTTTCTTTTGTAACTTTTATATTTACGTATGGCATATTTTTCCTTAAGCAAATTTCGTTCTATTTTAGTCTATCTTTAAAACACTTAAAAACGCCTCTTGTGGAAGCGTTACCTTACCTATAGCTTTCATACGTTTTTTACCTTCTTTTTGTTTTTCAAGAAGTTTTCTTTTACGAGTTATATCGCCGCCATAACACTTTGCGGTCACGTTTTTACCCATAGATTTTACCGTTTCTCTAGCTATAACCTTATTTCCGATGCTCGCTTGTATAGCAACTTCAAAAAGCTGTCTTGGAACTAACTCTTTCATAGTTTTTACAAAGTCCCTACCCTTACTCATCGCTTTTTCTTCAGGTACTATGATAGAAAGAGCATCGACAGTTTCGCCTGCTACTTTTATATCGAGTTTAACCAAATTTCCAACTCTATAATCACTTGGTTCATAGTCAAAGCTAGCGTAGCCTTTTGTCGCGCTTTTGAGTTTATCATAAAAATCCATAACTATCTCGTTCATCGGTATATCATACTCAAGCAAAACTCTTGTAGTGGTGATATAATCCATCTTGGTTTGAACCCCGCGGCGGCTATTAAGCAAAGTGATGATATTGCCTAAAAACTCAGTCGGTGTGATTATAGTAGCCTTTACGTAAGGCTCTTTTATAAACTCTATTTTATTTACTGGTGGTAGTTCGCTAGGATTTTGAATTTCTACGCTAACGCCATCAGTCTGCACGACTTCATAAGTCACAGTCGGAGCAGTAGCTATCAGATCTAGCCCAAACTCACGCTCAAGTCTCTCTTTTACCACTTCCATATGAAGCAAACCTAAAAATCCCACGCGAAAGCCAAAGCCTAGAGCTGCTGAAGTCTCAGGCTCATAGCTTATAGAGCTATCATTTAGCTTAAGTTTATCTAAAGCGTCTCTTAGATCTTCAAATTTATCCGTATCTATAGGATAAAGTCCGGCAAAAACAAATGGTTTTGCTTTCTCAAATCCCCCTATTGCCTCCAAAGCTCTATTTTTAGCTAAAGTTATCGTATCACCAACACTTACATCGCTTACGTTTTTAAGACCTAAAACTATGATGCCGACTTCGCCTGTTTTTAGCTCATTTGTTTTTATAGGCGCTATCGGATTTGGGTACATTAGATCTAAAACAGTATGCTTTTTATCCGTTCCCATGACATAAACCTCATCGCCTTTTTTTACCACGCCATCATAAACTCTCACAAGAGCCAAAGCTCCTAAATAATTATCAAACCAGCTATCGTAAATGAGAGATTTAAACGGCTTATCTTCATCATATTTTGGCGGTGGTATTTTGCGGATTATAGTTTCTATCAGCTCTTTTATACCAACTCCTGTTTTTGCACTCACCTCTATAGCCTCACTGCAATCAAGCCCGATGATATGCTCTATCTCGTCTTTAACTCTTTGCGGTTCGGCTGCTGGGAGGTCTATTTTGTTTATAACTGGAATTATCTCAAGGTTATTTTCAAGCGCGATATAAACATTTGCTATAGTCTGAGCTTCTACGCCTTGAGATGCATCTACGACAAGTAAAGCCCCCTCGCAGCTTGCTAGTGAGCGTGAAACTTCATAGCTAAAATCCACGTGTCCTGGAGTATCTATCAAATTTAATATATAAATTTGCCCATCAAGCTTATAAGTTAGCCTTACACTTTGAGCTTTTATAGTGATGCCACGCTCTTTTTCTATATCCATAGTATCCATGACTTGAGCGCTCATCACTCTAGCTTCTACCGCTCCGCATTCACTGATAATGCGATCTGCTAATGTGCTTTTACCGTGGTCGATATGCGCTATAATGCTAAAATTTCGTATGTTATTCATAAAATTCCTAAAATTAACGTAGCGGTATTATATAGAATTTTCTGTTAATTTTTGCAAAAATTAATTAAATTTATGATTTAAAACGCCATTTAAAAAGCTTTCAAAAAGCGTTTAAATTTAGATTGCTTTTTTAGTCTGCTCTATAATTTTATCTTTTAGCTCTATCACACCTTTTATGCTGGTCTTTTGCACCCCACTGATAAAACTCTCCATAAAATCAAAATCTATCTCGCCGTTAGTGGTTATGGGTAGTTTCATTGTAAAATCTAAACTTTGAGAGCTTCTTAATTTTTTACCAAAATCAAATTTTCCATAAACAGATTTAGCCATAGAAGTAGCAAAAAATAACATTACAAGCTTTGAATAATCTTTCATATCGTTCCAGTAAATACCTGTATCATCACCAGCACCATAAACATAATTTCTATAAAAAGTATTACCAAAAATGTCTATTGTTATTGAATTTTTAGGATAAATTTCAATAGGATTAGAAATATTTTTTACAAAACCTGTATTTGTTATGCCAGACATTATAAAAGGTATATCGCCATCTATTTGGTCATCTTTTTTAACTCTTCTGCCTTGTTTGATATTGTTAAATATATCTTTAAATTTAAACTCTTGCCAAATTTTTGAATTCAAAGTGTTTAAAGCGTTTTGCTCATCAGCACTAAGCGTGGTATCTGCCAAGTCTGCGGCTTTCAAATACGCTTCTAGCTCACGCATACGCTCCGCTTCCAGCTCCGCTATAAAACTCTCTATGAATTCAAAATCGATTTCGCCGTTAGCTGTGATAGGTAATTGAATTTTTAAATTGTTAAAGGTTTTATCTACATCTCTAACTAGAACAGAAAGTAAAATTTTCTTTTGACAATTTAAAAGCGTAGTAAAAAATAAAACAGAATTTTGAGTTAGTTTTATTTTTGGGATAATTTTTCTTACGAATTGCCCAGCATACCACTGCCTTTTTCTATAAAAAAAGTCCATTTGTAGAAGCCCCAAACTCCACACACCTGCTTCATTTAAATTTCTTTTATTTACAAAGCCAGTTGATTGTAAAATTCCTTGATTTAATGAAGTCCTTGTAACATAGTCGTATTCGTCACCATTAGTTAATTTTTCTTTATTAAAACTAAAAGTATTTTTAATCTCAAACAAATCCCCAATCCTAAACTCACTCCACTTTATTTTTTCTAGCTCTTTGCTAAAGTAAATCCTTTTGGTTTAAATTTTGTGTTGTTTCATTTTTTATGATTTGAGCTACTTCCCAAGCTAGATAGTCGCTTACGCATTTTTTAAAGTCGTTTAAAGTAGGCGTTGTATCAATCTTTTTATGCTGTGCAAATGTCCAATCCTTGCCATTTAAGCTAATCGTATCTAAAATCAAAGTGCCATTAGCTTCGTTATAAAAATCGCTTGATTTTTTGCGGTCTAAGACTATATCTACGATTTCGGCGTATCTTAATTCGGCGTTGTCAGCGTCTTTTAAATTTACATTTAGACCGCTTTTTTTGCGGTTTTGGCGAGAGTAGCCGTCATTACTAAAATCAATAAATTTTACTATGGATTTTTCATTGTGTGGTCTGCCTACTTCAAAAAGATAAATAGCAGTCTGAACTCCAGCTTTTCCGCAGAAAATATCGCTCATTTTTATACTTGCTTTTAGTGTTGAGTGTTTTAAAATTTCTTTTGTATATGGCAAGCCGTTTGCGCTTCCTGCGTTTTCTTGTATCAAGACGGCTGCTTTTCCACTTTTCATTTTGCTTAGGGCTTTTTCTACAAAGTTAAAGCCTTTTCCGTCTGCTGAATAAGGCGGATTTAGCAAAAATACATTTGCTGGGAATGGGGTGGATTGGTCTTGGTAATTCCCTTCGTAGTTCATCAAACTATCTGTATTTATCACATTTGCTGAGCCATCGCCCATTAAAATCATATTTAAAATCGCAAGAAGACAAATATCAGGGCGAAGCTCGACACCTAAAAGCTGTTTAGACTTGATATGAAAAAGCTTATCTTCAAGCTCACTGCTTGAATTTATGCTATTTTTCGCATCGGCTAACATTAATTTCAAAGATGAAATCAAAAATCCACCACTTCCCATCGCATAGTCCCAAACAAAGCTATCTTTATTTACTTCGCAAAGTTTTGCCATGAGATCGGTTACATAGCGTGGAGTTAGGACAACATCGTTTTTCTCGCCATCTGGGATATCTACATAGCGGTTTAAGACATTGAAAAGCTGACCGGTAAAATCTAAATGGTATTTGTTGTTTTTAAGATATGGCATTACATTTTCAAGTACGATTTTATAAATTTGCTTTAATCTGCTTTGGCCGTTTTGGCTTTTCCATAAATTTGTATCTATAAAAACTTTTGTAAGTTCGCGTAAAATCATATCTTTTTTAGCTGAGTTTAGATTTTTGTGTTCTAGGTAGTCGCTAATTTTGTTAAGAATAATTTTGCCATCGTTTGAATTTGGGGTATTTTCGCCTTTTAAGTCATTTAAGGCAAGTGGTGAAATGTGATTAGCAATGCCTAAATTTGCCATGATTATACCAACTACTATTTCTACTCTATATTGAACAGCAACGCCGTAAGTGTGGTGTATGGTCTCATTTAAATTTTTAAGGCGAACTTCCATTTCGTTTTCTATCTGGGCAGTTTTGGCTTCGATCTCTTCTTGCGAGAGTTCGCAGTTTTTGATAAGATCATCTAAATCGCTACTTGCTAAAAAGCTTAAATCGCTAAAATCGCCAAGCTTTTTGTAAATTTTAGGGTTTGAGACGAGATAAACGGCGTATTCTATGGTGATTTTACCCGAATTTTCATAGCCATTTATACCAATAGCGATACAATCTGCAAAATCGCTATAAAAAGTTACGGCATCTGCGTAATGAATAGCGCCATTTAGTGCGTATTTGCTTATATTTGAGTAATTTGGCTCGTTTTTTGCGTTTTGGTTTGCGATATTTCCATCATCGTCAAATTTTGCAAGGTCGCCTTTTGTACCTTTGACTTCTATCATTACAGGTAGATTTTTGAGCGTTGCTGTCTGGATAAAAAGCTTAATATCTGGGCGATTTACGCCATCGCCACCTTTTTTGCTTGGGGCTTTATTTAAAGCTTCATCAATGCTTTCATTTATGATTTCAGTTTTTGTGTAGTATGTTAAATTTAGCTTTTTAAGCTCAGCTTTTGCGTGGTCTTCGATTTTTTCTTCTATACTTTTTGCCATTTTATGCCTTTTAAATTTGATTGCAGATTATAGTAAAAAAATTTAAAAAGCAAGATAAAAATCTTTGATAAATTTAGATAGCTTTTATAAAATTTAAACTCTTAAAAATGAAGCATACATAATAGTATAAAAAATCTGTAACATATAAATTTAAATATTTTTTAATGATAAATCAATGTTGCTATATTTTCAAGCCTACGCCAAACAAAAAGTCTGCTAAGCGATGAAAACTCATTGATTTATCGCAAAAAGATTAAGTTTAGCTAAATAGGCTATTGACGCTTTCATCGTGATATACACGTCTTATCACCTCTCCAAAAAGCGGTGCTACGCTTATCACTTTTATATGTTCATTTTGCTCTTTTAAAGGTATAGTGTCAGTTACGACTAGTTCGTCTAATGCCCCAGTAGATAGTCTTTCATACGCAGGTCCGGACAAAACTGGATGAGTACAAAACGCCATAACGCTAGTTGCGCCTTTTTTCTTAAATATCTCAGCAGCTTTTACGATAGTTCCAGCAGTATCTATCATATCATCGATCAAGATCACGTCTTTGCCATTTACATCGCCGATGACATTCATGACTTCACTTTCGTTTGCTTTTTCACGGCGTTTGTCTACTATAACCATATCTAAATTCATAGTTTTTGCTAGAGCCCTTGCACGTGCCACACCGCCTACATCAGGACTAGCGACGATAGGATTTGGCAAGTTTTTGCTCTTTACGTAGTCTGTAAATACCATAGTTCCGTATAGATTATCGACTGGTATATCAAAAAATCCTTGAATTTGTCCGGCGTGAAGATCCATTGTCACAACTCGGTCTATGCCTGCAGTTTGCATCATATTAGCAACTAATTTTGCAGTTATTGGCACTCTTGGAGCTGCTTTTCTATCTTGCCTTGCATATCCAAAATACGGCACCACAGCAGTTATCGAGCTTGCACTGCTTCTTTTTAAAGCGTCAGTTAGTATAAGAAGCTCCATCAAATTTATATTAGCCGGAGCACAAGTCGGCTGTATGACAAACACGTCTTTACCACGCACGCTCTCGCCTACTTGTACGCTTATCTCACCGTCGCTAAAACGCTTTATACTAGCCTCGCTCAGAGGAATTCCTAAATATTTGGCAACCATTTTCGAAAACTCGATATTCGCCGTTCCAGAAAAAATCTTATAACCTCGCATCATATACCTTCGCAAAATATTTATCGCAATTTTAACTCAAAAATGCTTAAATTAACAACGATTAAATTTAAATATTAAGCTATTTTTTTGTAAAATTCAAAATCTATTCACGCAAGGGCAAACTATGACCTACACAAAAAAAGACTTGATTTCTACAAAAGACCTGAGTAAAGAAGATATATTTTCTTTTTTAAATTTAGCCAAACACTACAAAGCTCTAAATTTGGAAAAAGTAAAAAAAGATCCGATCTTAAAAGGCGTTACTGTAGTAAATACGTTTTTCGAAAACTCGACTCGCACAAGAACCAGCTTCGAGATAGCTGCAAAAAGACTAGGAGCAGATGCGATAAACTTTAGCTCTAGCACTTCTAGCACAAACAAAGGCGAAACTCTCATCGACACCATTCACAATATAGAAGCTATGAAAGCAGACGTCTTCATCGTTCGCCACTATAGCTCTGGTGCAGCAAAGTTCGTATCTAAAAACACTCCATCGTGTGTGGTAAATGCAGGCGATGGCTGCAACGAGCATCCGACTCAAGCCTTGCTTGACTTGCTTACCATATATGAAGCAAAAGGTAGCTTTGAAAATCTCACAGTCACTATAATAGGCGACATATTTCACTCAAGAGTTGCCCGCTCAAACATATACGCTATGCAGACTTTAGGTATAAAAGTAAAACTTTTTGGACCACCGCAGTTTTTGCAAAATGCTGAAATTTTTGGTTGTGAAATTTGCAAAGATATGGATGAGGCAGTTAGGGGAAGCGACGCTATCATTATGCTTAGAATTCAGCTCGAAAGAAGTGATGGCGAAGTAGCATTTCCAAGCGTTAGAGAGTATAGCAGGTATTTTGGGCTTACTAAATCACGTATGCAAGTAGCTAAAGATGACGTTATCATCTTGCACCCAGGACCTATAAACAGAGGCGTTGAGCTAAACTCGGACGTGGCTGACGACGCTAGATTTTCAAGCATACTTGACCAAGTAGAAAACGGCGTGGCTATCAGAATGGCTGTTTTAAAAACGCTCTATCAAAATAAATTTAAGGCTTAAACTATGACAACACTTATAAAAAACGGAACTATCATAAATCAAAACGGCACACTAAAAGCAAACGTTTTGATAGACGGCGAGATGATCAAATCCATAACCGTGGACGAACCAAAAGCTGATCTAGTCATAGACGCCACAGACAAACTCATTATGCCAGGACTCATCGATATGCACGTACATTTTAGAGATCCAGGGCTTGAGTATAAAGACGATATCATAACAGGAAGTATGAGCGCGGTCGCTGGTGGCGTAACCACAGCTTGTCCTATGGCAAATACAAATCCCGTAAATGACAACGCCGTCATCACTCGCGATATGATAGCCAAAGCTAAAAAACGAGGTCTCATAGACCTGCTTCCTATAGGAGCTATAACAAAAGGTATGGGAGGCAAAGGTATAACCGAGATGGGCGATATGAGTGAAGCTGGTTGCGTCGCGTTTAGCGATGATGGACTTCCTGTTAGCTCAAGCGATGTTATGAGAGCCGCTCTTGAATACTCAGCATTTCACAAAAGTTTTATCATAAACCACTCTCAAGACTGCTCGCTTTGTCGTGGTGGCCATATGAATGAGGGTAAAATGTCTATGCTTTTAGGTATAAAAGGTATGCCAAGAGAACAAGAAGAGATAATGATCTCACGAGATATGCTTTTAGCAAAACTAACAGGCGGTCATATACACGTCGCTCACGTAAGTAGCGCGTACTCTCTAAAACTCATCGAACAAGCTAAAAAAGATGGGATTAACATCACTTGTGAAGTCACACCGCACCATTTTACCTTTAGCGAAGATGAGCTTATAAACTACGATACAAATTTCAAAATGTCTCCACCTCTTCGTACAAATGGCGACGTAGAAGCTATGAGAAATGGGCTTAAAAACGGGCTTATAGATGTCATCTGCACAGACCACGCTCCACATAGCACAGATGAGAAATTTTTGGAATTCGATAAAGCACCATTTGGGATCTTAGGGCTTCAAACGCTCATTCCACTTACTTTAAATTTAGTTCGCCAGGGCGTCATAGACTACGAACAAATGGTAAAACTCACTAGCTTCAACCCTGCAAAAATACTAAATTTAAAAAACAAAGGTAGGATTGAAGAGGGATTTTTAGCCGATATCGCTATCATTGATCCGAATTTAGAGTACGTTTATGATGAGAATTTAAACAAATCAAAGTCAAAAAACTCTCCATTGCTTGGCAAAAAGCTAAAAGGCGCTTGCGCTTTGACTATCAAATCAGGCAAAGTCGTATTTGACTTTCCAAACGTAATAGCCTAAATTTCATTTAGAATTTACGCCGATTTAAATTTGGCGTAAATTTCTCCATTTTAATCAAATTTTTTTGCAAAATATCTAATTTAAATTTGTAAAAATTTAAATTTTTCTAAGTTTATAACTGCTAATATTATTTATAACTTTATATAAAAGTATATAAAGCAAATTTTCTTAAGGAGAAACGATGAAAAAAGGTTTTACAATGATCGAACTTGTGTTCGTTATCGTTATTTTAGGTATTTTGGCGAGCCTTGCAGTGCCAAAACTAGCAGCTACAAAAGATGACGCTGAAGCAGCAAAAGCAGCAGTAGAGATCAAAGACGCTATCAATCAACTCACTACTTACTATATAGTAAATGGTTCATTTCCAGATAATGGTAATGGTACAGACAAAATAAATGGAGCAGATGTTACTACTGTAAATAAAGATAAAATTAAGGATATTTCCCCTACTATAGTAGAAGTCCTTGGAAGAACAGGAAACAAATGGACTGATTGTATAAAAATCACTCCGTCAAATGGCGATGCAACAAAAGGAGCAAATATCAAAATAGAAAAGAAAGATAATGGTACTTCATCATTTTGTTCAGCTGTAAGAGGAACTCAAGCTGTCAAAGACTGGAGCAAACTAACAGATGGTATCCAAGTAGGCGGCTCTAGTATATTTAAAGAACAAACTAATTAATAACAATAAAAGTCTCTCCCTTTATGGGGAGGGGCTTAATTTTATACATTATTTATCCCCATTTTTTACTATCTAAACACTATAATATTATGGAGCCAAATTTTGTATAAAATATACAAAATAAGGACGATATATGAAAAAAGCATTTACTATGATAGAACTTGTATTTGTTATAGTTATAATAGGTATCCTAGCAAGTCTTGCAGTTCCAAAACTAGCCTTAACAGCAACAGATGCAAAAGCTACTAGTCAAGCAGGAACCCTAAAAGATGTCTTAATGCAGCTAAAAACATACTATATAGCTAATGGCAAACTTCTAGACCATAAAGACTCAAGCTGGCAAGAAGCTGTAAAAACAATGTCTCCACAATACAAACTATCATCTGAGAAAAATGAAAAAGATCCAACTAAAGAAGAGTGGGTAGGATGCGTGAATCTTTGGCCTACAAACAATCAAAACGCACAAGGCACAAATAAAGCCTCAAGAGCAATATTCACGTAGAAGCATCTAGCAATAATAGCTCTTTTTACAAAGTTTTTAGAAATCTAGAAGCAGTTAAAAAATGGATATCATACGGAAATAATGGTGTTTCTATGGCAGATTCAAATATATTTTCTGATGGTAGTTGGAAAGAAGATCAAAGATAGTAATCTTGATAAAAGGCAAATTTGCCTTTTATCTTTCTAGCCTATCTCATTTTTTAGTTTTTAATATTTTTTAAAATAATTCAAATTTACTTTATAAATCCACTTGCCAAAACTCTATCAAATTCATCATAAAATACCGCAAGTTGTCCACTCGCAACTCCTGAAGCGTTATTTTGTTTAAGATTTACTTTTAAACCACTTTCAAATTTACTTACTGAACAAGGCAATTTCTCGCTACGATAGCGGATCTTTACGAAGCATTCAAAACTATCTTTATCCGTAAAGTTGTTAAAATTTGAAGTCTTAAATTCGTAGTTTTCAAGCTCATTTTTTAGCCCTACGATTATCTCGTTTTTGGCTGCATCGATACCTAGAACATAGTGTGGCTCGTGAGCTCCACTAATGCTAAATCCACGTCTTTTTCCTATAGTGTAGTGCATATAACCGTTATGTTTTCCGATAGCCTTTCCGCTTACGTCTCTAACTACTCCTGGTAAGTTTGTATCGAAATACTCTTTTAAAACGTCAATGTAAGTAGTCTCGACAAAACAAATTTCACTACTCTCTTTTTGCAAAGCTAGTTCGGATATTTGAGGTATTTTTGCAGCTGCTGCTTTTATGTCTGATTTTAGTTTATCGCCTAAAGGAAATATGATATGAGGTAGTATCTGCGGATCTATATTTGCTAAAAAATAGCTTTGATCTTTGCTTTTATCGACTGCTGATTTTATAAGACCGTTTTCTATCCTAGCGTAATGTCCTGAAGCTATTTTATCACAGCCTAAGCTTTTAGCAAATTCCCATAAAGCGCCGAATTTGATCATTTTATTACAAATCGCACAAGGATTTGGAGTGAGCCCTGTTTTATAGGCATTTATAAATGGCATAAAAACTTCTTTTTTAAATTCATCTTCTAAATTTAAAACGTGTGTTTCTATCCCTAAAAAATCTCCTACTTTTTTTACTTTTCTTATATTTTCTTCGTGATATCCGGGCTTTGTATGTAACTTCATATAGCAACCTACTATATTATATCCCATATCTTGCAGATACTTAGCAGACATCGAACTATCCACGCCTCCGCTAAGAGCAACTAAGACTTTCAAATTTATTCCTTTAAATTGTATTGTAAAATAGTTGATATTATAAAACGTTTATTTAAAGTTTTTGTAAATAAGAGCGTAATATTTTTACATATTTTAAATTTTTAGCAAATGATTTTATCATAACCGCTTATAAAAACATAAAAGTATTTTAATTAAATTTATATATTTTGATATAAATATAAATTTAATAAATTAAGATACAAACCAAGCGATTTATAAGCGCTATTTTTGTAAAATCAACACAAAATTAACAAGGAATTTTAATGAAAAAACTTCTTTTGTTTTTAGTATCAGCTTGTGTTATGCTCGGAGCTAACGGAGCAAATCAACTAGAAGGTACAAACCAAGGTATGAGCCCTATATGGGACGATAACCGCCTAGTCGGCATAGACAGATACGATAGCTATTTTGGTTCGCTTTGGACATACTTGCAAGGAAACGACTACTTTTCTTACGGCGTGGCTATAGCGATAATAGCCGTTTTAGTTGCATTTAGCGCACATTATATGGTTGTAGGTCCAAAACATTTTGATCATCATAGTGGAAAAGTGTATGCTTTTTCAAAATACGTTCGTTTAGTACATTTGATCGCTGCTATCTCGTGGGTGATCCTAGTGCCTACTGGCGTGATAATGATGTGGGGAGATCTGTTTGGTGGTGGATTTTTTGTTCGTTTGATGAAAAACTTGCACGGGATAGCAACTATATTATTTGCTATAAGCATCGTTCCTATGTTTTTAATGTGGGGCAAAAGAATGCTTTTATCTCTTTATGATATAAAATGGATGATGATAGTGGGTGGATATTTATCTAAAATCAAAAATCCAGTTCCAGCAGGCAAATTCAACGCAGGTCAAAAAGCGTGGTTTTGGGTAGCGATGTTAGGCGGATTTGTGATGATACTAACAGGCGCGGCGATGTATTTTTTAAACTTCAACACTCCTGTTTTAAGTAGCGTCTTTGGACTAACTCAAGTAGAAGTCTTAAGACTCGCAGCGATAGTTCATAACATCATAGGCATAGTGTGTGCTGTCTTTTTACTAGTGCATATCTATATGGCTGTTTTTGCGATAAAAGGCGCGATACACTCCATAATAACAGGATATAAAGAGGAAGAAGAAGTCTATATACTGCACCATTATTGGTATCAAGAGCTTGTGAAAAATGGACTTATGAAGCCGTCTAAATTTGAAGTAAGCTATACGAATTTAAAATAAAATAGCCTAATTTTAGGCTATTTGCTCTTTTGTTTAACTGACAAATAAAAAATACTCTAATTTTATGATTTTAAATACTTAACTATTTCATCTATATCATCAATTACCGCATAAAGCTCTAAGCTAGAAGGAGATATCGCTTTACTAGGCAAAAGTTTTGTTTCAAAAAAATCCAAAAGAGGCTTCCAAAAATCACTGCAACAAAATATTATCTTATGTTTTCTAAGTCCTGTTTGAGCTAAAGTTAACACTTCAAAAAGCTCATCAAGCGTACCAAAACCACCTGGCATAATAACAAAAGCAAAACTTTTTTCTATGAGTTCGTCTTTTCTTTTTGATAAATTTGGTATAACTTTTGAGCTAGTACAGTATGGATTTGTCTTTTGCTCAAACGGTAGCATAACGTTTATCCCGATACTCTCGCCACCGTTTAAAAAAGCTCCTTTGTTTGCAGCTTCCATAATACCGCCACTTCCACCACTCACTATACCATAACCTGCTTTTGATATTTTATTTGCTAGTTCTACAGTTTTTTTATAGTAAATACTATCTTCATCAAATCTTGCAGAACCAAAAATAGTTACAAAATCCACGTTTTTTCCTTCATTTTTTTCGTAATTATATCAAAAGTTAGACTAAAGAACTTCACGCCAAAAATATTAACGCACGGATAAATTTAAATCCCAAGATCCTTTATGATAGTCATAGCTACTTTTTTTCCTTCACTTGCAGCTGTTACGACAAGGTCGCTTCCTCTCTTACAATCACCACAAGCATAAACTCCTGCTTTACTAGTCCTGAGCTCATCATCAGTTGCGATCCTACCTTTTTTATCTAGTTCTATACCATTTGCACTTAAAAACTTTAGATTTTCAACGTCAAATCCCAAAGCACACACGATCACATCAGCATTTAGCATAGTTTCGCCACCTTTTACTATCTCTACACTTGTTCCTTTCAAGATCGTTTTTGAGATATTTAAAGCCACGACTTCGTTATTGTCATTTACGACTATATCTTTTGGGGCAGCGTTAAATATAAAGCTTGCTCCCTCTTCTCCTGCATTTACATACTCTTTTTTGCTTCCTGGCATACTAGCAAGATCTCTTCTATATATGCAAGTAGCACTAGTGGCGCCTTTTCTAAGAGCGCTTCTTAAACAGTCCATAGCAGTATCGCCACCGCCTATAACTACTACTTTTTTACCGTTTAGATCTAAGCTTACACCATCTTCTTTGTACTGCTCTTTTTGTATGATACTTAGAAAATCAAGAGCTTTATAGCAACCATTAGCGCTCTCGTTTGCAAGTCCTAAAATCTTGCCTGTTCTAGCTCCATAAGCTAAAACTACGGCGTCAAATTCGCTGATAAGTTCTTCAAATTTAGCGTCATCTACAAAAGTATCCGTATGAAAAGTACAGCCTGCTTCACTTAGTAAGTTTACTCGTCTTTCGACCACGCTTTTATCTATCTTAAATCCAGGAATTCCATAAGCCAAAAGTCCGCCTGCTCTCTTACTAGCTTCGTAAATTTGTACGCTCACGCCCTCTCTTATAAGATAAGTTGCAGCTGAAAGTCCTGCGGGACCTGAGCCGATGATAGCTACTTTTTTGTTTTTAGGCTCTACTTTTGTAAATGGCTTCATACCGTTGTTTAAACCATTTTCGCTTATAAAAGTCTCGATAGCACCTATCGTTATAGCGCCAAAATTGTCATTTAAAGTACAAGCGCCCTCACAAAGTCTATCTTGCGGACACACGCGTCCGGTGATCTCGGGATAGGGATTTGTTTCGTTGCTAAGCTTAAAAGCCATATCAAAATTCGAAGTAGCAACGTTTAAAAGCCAAAACGGTATGTAATTATGAAGCGGGCACGTAAAATGACAAAATGGATTTGCACACTGTACGCATCTGCTAGCTTGCTCAGTAGCGTTTTGCAAGTTAAAAATTTGATATATTTCTTTGAAGTCTTTTACTCTTTCGTTCTCATCTCTTTTTATTATCTTCGCTCTTGAGCGTTTTATAAATTCTTGCATATTAGTCTCCCTCGGCTGGATTTAGTGGAAGTTTGGTCATATCTTTTGGTTTAACCATCCAAAACTCTCTTATGGTATCTCTAAAATTGTCAAGTATATACTTTGCTCGTACGCTTTTAGTCTCATTATAATACACTTTTAAAAGCCTTTTAAAGAAATGACGAACTTCATCTAACTCATCTGTATCTATACGCAAAGCGATGACTAGCTCTTGGTTTAGTTTGTCTATAAACTCTCTTTTTTCATCCCACACAAAAGCGATACCGCCAGTCATTCCTGCACCGAAATTTATACCTGTTTCACCGAGTATCGCTACAACTCCGCCAGTCATATACTCACAAGCGTGATCTCCCACGCCTTCTACAACAGCAGTTGCTCCAGAATTTCTTACGCAAAATCTCTCTCCTACTATACCACTAGCAAAAAATTTACCACCCGTAGCACCGTAAAGACAAGTATTTCCCGCAACTGCAAAGTAGTTTTGAGGATCATTTGGGGCGATCACTATACGACCGCCATTCATACCTTTTCCGACATAATCATTTGCGCTTCCTTTTAGATAGATAGCCATTCCACTAGCTAAAAACGCTCCTAAACTTTGACCAGCGATACCGTTTAAATTTATTCTTATAGTTTGGCTAGCAAGACCTTTATTGCCGTAAAATTTAGCTATCTCACCGCTGATAAGAGTGCCAAAGCTTCTATTTTGATTGCAAATTTTCTTATCTACTACAACTCTTTCGCCTGGGTTTTGTATAGTTTTATATATTTCTTTAAGTACGCTTTTTTCAAATTCATTCTTATCAAACGGCTCATTTTTCTTACCGCTACTTTTATTATCACCAGGAACTACTCTAGTAAGCTCACTTAGATCAAATTTAGAACTATTTGGCACTAAAAGCTCGTTTCTACCGATGATATCATCTAAACTCTCATATCCCATTTTAGCTAGTTCGAGTCTAACGTCCTCAGCTAAAAGAGTAAAATAATTAACCGCTCTATCTACACTTCCTACAAATTTATCTCTCAAAGCCGGATCTTGAGTAGCCACGCCCTCGCTGCAACGATTTAGATGACAAATTTTTAAAACCTTACAGCCAAGTATCACTAAAGCCAAAGTTCCAAAAGCATAGCTCTCTGCGCCTAATAGTGCTGCTTTTATGATATCGGCTCCTATCTTTAGTCCGCCATCAGTTTGAAGATGAACATTGCTCCTTAGATTATTTACTTTTAAAGCGTTATGAGCTTCGATGAGACCAAGCTCCCATGGATTGCCAGTAAATTTGATACTGCTCCAGTTTGCCGCGCCCGTTCCTCCATCTCCTCCGCTTATCACTATCTTGTCGGCGTAACACTTCGCAACTCCAGCAGCTATAGTTCCTACTCCAGCACTCGAAACAAGTTTGACTGCGATAACCGCTCTAGGATTTATCTGCTTAAGATCAAAGATAAGCTGAGCAAGGTCTTCTATACTATAGATATCATGATGAGGCGGTGGCGATATGAGAGTAACGCCAGGAGTCGTATAACGAAGCGTAGCTATAAGCCCAGTTACTTTATATCCCGGAAGTTGTCCGCCCTCGCCCGGTTTTGCACCTTGAGCAAGCTTGATCTGAATTTCATCTGCACTTGCAAGATACTCAGGTGTTACGCCAAATCTTCCACTAGCGATCTGTTTTATACGTGAGTTTGCCGCACTTTTTAGTCTATCTTCAGCCTCTCCGCCCTCGCCTGAGTTGCTCATAGCTCCTAGTTTATTCATAGCTAAAGCTAATGTTTCGTGCGCTTCTGGAGATATAGATCCAAGGCTCATAGCAGCACTATTAAAACGCTTTAAAATGTTACTGATAGGCTCGACTTTATCAAGACTGATAGGCTCACGATCGCTTTTGATATCCAAAAAGTCCCTTATCATCTTTTTACCGCGATTTAAAACCGCATCTCTTACTTTAGCAAAATCATTCATATCCGCAGTTACACTGGTTTTATGAATTTGATTTATGATAAATGGCGTATAATCGTGGAATTCGTCTTTATCAAGGTATTTATAAAAGCCACCAAGTTTTAAAGGCAACAGATGATTTGTATAGTTAAAAGCTTCTTTGTGATACTTAAGAACTCTATTTTCTATATCTTCGTAGCCAAGACCGGCTATAAGAGCAACCGAAGGAGAAAAACACTCATCTACTATATTTTGACTAAGACCTAAGATATCAAATAAAGCCGAATTTTTATAGCTTCCGACTGTAGAAATTCCCATTTTTGACATAGTTTTTAGAAGTCCTGCATTTAGCGCGTGATGGATATTTTTAAGTCCGGCTTTTATATTTGTACTATCTTGCGATCTCAAAATCTCATAACCGCTGGCAAAAAGCAAATACGGATAAACAGCGCTTGCACCGTAGCTTATCATCATAGCAGAGCTATGAGAGTCTAACAACTCACCGCTTACGGCGATGATACTGACTTTGTATCTAATACCTTCTTCTATCAAGGCTTGATGGACTCTACCTACTGCCATAGCCATAGGGATGGCGGCATTTTTCTCATCTAGCCCTCTATCGTCTAGTATGATGATATGGATACCGTTATTTACGGCATTTATGACATCATAAACAAGATCTTCTAAACTGCCTTTTAAATTCTCGCTAAATAATGTACTAAAAGTTTGATTTTTAAATTCACTTTGATATCTGGGACTAGACTCGTCACCAAAGCTCTTTAGAACTTCAAACTTTTCTTGCATAAGGATAGGAGATATCGTTTTTATACGCTTTGCATGTAGCTCACTCTCTTCAAGGAAATTTCTATTTTCGCCAAAAGTCACGTTTAAGCTCATTACTACCATTTCACGAAGTGGATCGATAGGCGGATTTGTTACTTGAGCAAATTTTTGTTTGAAAAAGTCGCTAAATCTCCTTTGATGCTCACTAAATGCAGCCAAGCTCGTATCATCCCCCATAGAACCAGTTGCTTCTTTACCGCTAGTTAGCATTGAGTTTAAGATCATCTCTTTAAATTCATTAGTTACGCTAAAGTTTCTTTGCATCGCGTGTAAATTTGGTAACTCGTAGTCACTGTAGCTTTCAAAAGGCACTTCTACGAATTCTTCAAGATGTATCATATTTTCATTTAGCCATTTAGTATAGTTTTGGCTATTTTTGATATAGTCGTTGATCTCGTCGTTTTTCATAATCTTACCATACTTTAGATCTAGCCCTATCATCTGACCGCTTTGAAGTCTGCCACGCTCTTTGATACTTTCTTCATCTATATCAAGAACGCCATACTCGCTAGATATCAAAACTCTATTGTCTTTTGTTATGATGTATTTTGCTGGACGAAGACCATTTCTATCCAAACAACAAGCTATAAATCTACCGTTTGTAAAAGATACTGCAGCTGGTCCGTCCCAAGGAGCGAAGTTTGGGCTCGTGTATTCATAAAACGAACGAATTTTTGCATCCGTATAAGGGCTATTTTGCCAAGGTGCAGGCACTACAAGCCGAACAGCTTTGAAAAAATCCACATCGTTCTCTATCAAAAACTCAAACATATTATCTAAGCTTGCGCTATCGCTTCTATCACTTTTTGTGATAGGAAGCATTGTATTTAGCTCTTCAGTGGTAAATACACGACTTTTTAGACATTTTTCTTGAATACTCAAATTTACACGGTTTGAGCTGATAGAGTTTATCTCTCCGTTGTGAGCGATAGTACGAAATGGCTGCGCTAAACGCCATTTTGGAAGTGTATTTGTAGAAAACCTCTGATGAAATAGAGCAAAACTTGTCGTAAAATCAGGATCGTTCAAGTCTTTGAAAAAAGTCTTTATATAAGTAGGCATAATAAGACCTTTATACACTATGACTTTATCTGAAAATGAACATATATAAAAGTCGTCATCTTCTTGCAGTGTTTTTTGGATCTCGCGTCTAGCTAGATAAAGTAATGATTTAAAATACTTTTTGGCGATTATGGTATTTGGCGTGATAAAAAACTGAACTATCCTAGGAAGAGTTTCAAGAGCCAACTTTCCAAGTGCGTCTTCATTTATAGGAACTTCTCTTTTTAGGATAACTTTTAGATCGTTTTTTAGACAGATCTCTTCAAATTTATCTATATGCTCTTTGGTTTTTAGAAAAACCATAGCCACGCCAAATTGCTCAGGAAGCGATACTCCATAAGCCTTTGCGGATTTTTTCATAAAATTTACGGGCATAGAAAAAAGCAGTCCGCAACCATCACCGCTTTTACCATCGCTGGCTATAGCCCCTCGGTGCATCATACGCTCAAGTGCAGTTATGGCGTCGTTTGTATTTTGATAGCTAGGAATATTATTTAAATTTGCTAGCAAGCCAAACCCGCAATTGTCTTTGAAAGAGTAAAGCCTATCCATATTGTTCATATTCGCCCCTTTTTTAAATTCAAAAAATTGCGAAATATTACCAAAAAAATACTTAAAATTTACTAAATATGATAAAATCGTTATTTAAAATTTTTATATATCTTATTTTTACTTAAAAATAAATAAAATAGTATTTTATTCTATAATTTTACACCAGAGAAGCTCATCATTATCAAATTTTGTAGTGTGAAGTATATGGATCTTTAGATCTAAGCTTATATTTTTACCAGATTTAAACTCGTTTGATCTATATATCAAAAGCCATTTTATTCTTTTATCTAAATTTGAAAGTGCGTTTCCACCTCCTTCGTACATAACAAATTTACGCTCAAAAGCAGGGTCTAAACTACTTGAAATCTCAACATTTCTATCTTTTACGCTAAATAAAGGAATGCTTTTATCAAAGTCCTTGCTATGAGAATATACTAAAATATCAGGATCCACGCCACCGCTTATGAGTCTAGTATCAAGAGTAGGCAGATCGGTTCTAACACTATTTCCACCGATGATGAGCATATCTACTAAAGATCTTAGTTTATGAGTGTGAGTACGGCTTAAAAGATTTGATATCGTGCCGCCACTCGCGACTCCATTTTGGCTAAGAGCTATCTTAAAAAATGTAAAATTTCCATTGCTCCAAGTCCAAAACGGCTCTAAAAGTGAATCCGCTTCACTCTTACAAACTCCTAGTTTTGTTTGAATTCCGTGTTTTCTTAGTATGTCTTCACCACCGCTTGCTTGCTTACTAGTATCTTTTGCGCCTATAACAACTCTTTTAAATCCAAGTTTGCTTAAAAGCATAGCACAAGATGGAGTGCGTCCTTGATGAGAACAAGGCTCAAGCGTTACATAAGCCACCATATCTTTGAGCAAATTTGAGTGATTTTGTAAAATAAAATCATAAATTTCATTTGCATTTTTAAGACGTCCTAAACTATTTACGTAATCACTATTTATCTGACAAAGCGCTGATTTTACGGCATTTAACTCGGCGTGAGCGTTTCCTGCTTTTTCGTGTGCTTCTATAGCGAGTATCTCGCCACTGCTTGAAACTATGACGCATCCAACCGCTGGATTTGGGTAAGTAAGGAGCTGAAACTCCCAAGCTCTGTTTATAGCTAAGCTCATATAAAATTCATCACACATTTTTTATCTCTTTTTTTCTAGTTTTTATTATTATAATTTATTAATGATTAAAAAGCTATAGTAGATGGGAAATTTAATTTTTATATGATATTTATTGTAACTTATATAAATTTTGCTTACTTTGTTTTAATAATTTGTCAAATTTAAGCATTACTATAAGATAAGATTTTGGTTTTTATTTTTTCAATTATATAAAGTTTTCATATCTACTGGTCATAATTTTTCATATAGAATATAATAAAAATATCTTGTATATTCGGCAAAGAAATTATTTCTGTATTTTGTAAATAAATAATGAAATATTACTTTTTCTATTTTTAATACTAAAAAATATAAATATATGTTATAATTGCACTCAAAAATTTAAAGGTGTAGTTCATGGAATATATACTTGATTGCGAGAACAATGACGGATTAAAAAAATATTTTATAGCAGAAACAAAACGAAACGCGCTACCGATAATTGTAAAATGCAACGGAGCTATATTTAAAGTAAAGAAATATATAAAAGCTTCTAAGAGTATAAAGAAAAGTAAAATAGTAGAAAAAGTCTATAACGGCTTTTTCTATGATGTGTGTGCGTTAAACGTGAATAAGTGGCAAGAAGTAGAATGGTAATCACCACTCTATATATGTTTTTGCCTTTTTGATATCTACAAATTTTATATCGTTAGAAACCCCATCTATATCTACAGTAATTTTATCATCAGTAGCAGATAAAACCTTACCTTTTAGCTCACTTTTATCATTTAAGCTTATTTTTACCAGCTCGCCGACGCTAGCTTTAAAATGCTCTATTTTGCTAAGTTTTCTTTCGATTCCTGGACTTGAAACTTCTAAAACCCAGTCTCCACTAACTGGAGGCATAACATCATAAATAGGCGAAAGTAGTCTGCTGACGGCTTCGCAATCATCTAAATTTACACCACCGTTTTTTGTGATATACACTCTAAATATAGTCCTGCCATTATCGTTTGCTATTTCTGTGTCATATAAATTTACACCGCATCCAGAAACTAAAGCTGCTAAATCCGTCATTTGTTACCTTTTTGTAGTTCGCTTGAGATCTTATCAAAAACCTTATCTATACGGTTTTGATACTCTAGTCTATCATCAAATTTAAAATGAAAATTCGGAGCTCTATACCAACCTTCAGCCGCTATACAATGATTTTGAATATGCTTACACACTCTTTTTAAATGACTAAGAACATAAGCTTGTTCTTTTTCATCAAGCATCATTTTATCAAGATACACAAAAGCGTCATATCTACCTTTTTTACACTCAACATCAGTAACGCAAAGTCCTTTTAAATACGCATCTTCTAAAGTGCTAAGAGCTTCTGGGATAAGCTCTTTTAGTATACTCTCCGTTCTTAGTCGTTTGACTTCGGCAGCATTCATAGTTCCGCCTTGTTTTGCACTTCTTTATAGCTTTCTATATAATCGCCCTCTCTCATATCGTTATAACCCTCTATACCTACACCACATTCATAGCCTTTTGATACCTCTTTTGCATCATCTTTAAATCGCTTTAACGAGCTGATATTTCCCTCAAACACAACGATACCCTCACGAATAACTCTTATCTTAGCACCTCTGTGGATACTACCATCAGTTACCATACATCCTGCGATCTGTCCGATCTTTGGTACGTTTATAACTTGTCTGATAACTGCTTGACCAAGATCTTCTTCGCTTATTATCGGACTCATAAGACCGCTTAAGAGCGCTTTTACATCATCTATAAGATTATAAATAACGCTATATGTTTTTATCTCTACGCCTTTTTCTTTTGCTTTTTCTTTGACTTCGCCAGTCGGTCTGATATTAAAACCGATGATAACGCAGTTTGCGCTTGCACTAGCAAGACCAACGTCGCTTTGGCTTATACCGCCTACTCCAGCATGGATTATATCTACTTTTATCTCATCGTTTCTTAATTTTTCAAGGCTAGCTTTTATAGCTTCTAATGATCCTTGAACATCTGCTTTTATGATAACTGGAAGGCTTTTTAACTCACCTTCGGCTATTTTTGCACTAAGTTCATCAAGAGTTACTTTTGTAGATTTACTAAGCTCTTTTTGTCTTAAATATTCATATTTTTTAGCTGCATATTCACGCGCTTCTTTATCTGTTTTAACGCTGATCAAAGTCTCTCCAGCATCTGGAACTTCACTAAGTCCTATGATGACACCACATTCGCCTGGTTTTATAAATTTTAAAGTCTTGCCCTTGTCATCTTGCAATGCCCTTACTTTTCCATAAGCCACACCAGCAACTATAGTATCTCCTACTTTCAAAGTTCCGTTTTCTACTATGATAGTAGCCACTGGTCCGCGACCTTTTTGAAGCGAACTTTCTATAACAGTAGCTTTTGCTTCTCTATTGGGATTTGCTTTTAGCTCCAAAATTTCAGCTTGAAGAAGAACTATTTCTAGCAGATCTTCGATGCCCATACCTGTTTTAGCTGAAATCGGCACAAACTCGTAATTTCCACCCCATTCAGTAGGTAAGATATCTAACTCAGCAAGTCCTGTTTTTACGAGATCTGGATTTGCATTTTCTTTATCCATTTTATTTATAGCTATGATGATAGGTACACCGGCTGCTTTTGCGTGATTTATAGCTTCTTTTGTTTGAGGTTTTACTCCATCATCTGCTGCTACGACTATGATAACTATATCAGTTACGCTAGCTCCACGCGCACGCATAGCCGTAAATGCTTCGTGTCCTGGAGTGTCTATAAATGTTATATTTTTGCCATTTTTTTCAACCATATAAGCACCAACGTGCTGAGTGATACCGCCAGCCTCTCCGCTAGCTATGCGTGAGCTTCTTATATAGTCAAGCAAACTAGTTTTACCGTGATCTACGTGGCCCATTATAGTGACAACCGGAGCTCTTGTTTCTTCATGCTCGTCAATATCTATTTCTTCATCTTCATAAGCTTTTACGTAATCAAACGCTTCTTGCGTATCTATGATGTTGATCTCTATACCAAACTCTGCACCAAGTATCTCTATCTCGTCTTCTTCTAAAAAGTCGTTTTTAGTCGTCATTTTTCCTAACATAAATAGTTTTGCTATGATATCGCTAGGAGATTTTTTTATCTTATCTGCAAATTCATATAGACGTATCTCTTTTGGAATATTTACACTAGTTATCTCTTCGTTTTCTTTATCTTTTACAACTTTTTTATGTTTTTTGCGTGAATTTCTTTGAATTCCACCTTCAAAATTATAAGTATTGTTTTGCGCAGGTTTATAAATGTTTAACTGTTTTTTTACCGTATTTTGACGTTCAACTTCGATAGGCTTTATGGTAAAATCAGGTAGAACTACGACATTTTCATCTTCTATAACTATATCATCGCTAAAGTTTATCCCGGCTAATAAATCGATTTTTGCTGAATTATCTTTTTTAGATACAGGAACTATTTTTTTCTCTTTTTTCTTCTTTTTTAAATTATCGTCGTTACTGCTAAATATAGCCTCTAGTGCCTTATTAGCCGGTTCTACGGCTTGTCTTTTTTGTGTCGGTTGTTGGGCTGGAATTTCTTCTTTTTTCTTTTTTACTATTATCAGCCCTCTTCTTTTTGCAAGACTGGTACTAGCTAAACTCTCTTGTTTTTGCTCCATTTTGTTCTCTTGGGGTTCTTGTTTTTTTATATCATCTTGCTTTTGAACGCTTGGTTCTTTGGCTTGTTCGTTTTGGGTATTTACTTGAATTTCTTGTGTTGGTTTTTTATCTTCTTTTTTAATAACCTTGGTCTTTTGTTGATGGCTCTCTTTACTTTTCTTTTCCATATCATCTGGTTTTTTGCCAAATTGAACATAGTCGTAAAGTTTAGCTGCGTCCTCTGGCGATACGGCGCTAGATGAAGTAGTGACCTTAAAACCAAGCTCCTTTGCTTTTTCTAAAATCTCTTTATTTGAGTAACCAAGTTCTTTTGCTATCTCATGAATTCTAATATTGGCCATCTATGAGTATCTCCTTTAAATTTACACTATTTTTACTAAACCTTGAAAGTGGCTTTTTTAGTTCTTTTCTATCTTTTTGCATACAGTTTTTACACAAGTAAAATGATCTTGTATTTTTTGGATTTGGTATTATCTCATCATCAATAGAAGCAAATTTAAAAAGTTCATTTTGAAAGAATCTACCCTTACAAACCACGCACATTCTTATCGGTTTATGATTTTTGTTCATATTATATCTTAATTTTCTTTATTTTTGGCTTTAGAGTATCATAAATCCGTTATTATCAAGCTCAAAAACTTCAACTTTAAAATCAACAAATCTCTGTTTTAACAGATCTTTTAGTCTATTTGCATCGTCTTTGTATATCAAATTTAAAAAACTAGAACCGCTACCAGATAAATTGCTCATCAAGGCCCCGTTGTTGTAGGCTAACTCTCTGACTTCAAAAAGCTCATTTAGTCCTTGCATACGGATCTCTTCGTGCATCTTATCTATACTTGCTATCTTTAAATTCGCATAATCTTTACTCATAAAACAAGCCGTGAGATAAGCCGCGTGAGATACGTTGCTAACGACGTCTTTCATAGAGTATGATTTTGGTAGCTTTCCTCTGGACTGTTTTGTACTCATAGCGTTATTTGGTATCACGACTACGGCTCGAAGATCTGAGCTTAAGTCCATTTTGTGTGAATACACAACACCTTTATGAACGACATTTGCGGTAAATCCACCCCAAACAGCCGGAGAGATATTGTCTGGATGATTTTCAAATTCCAAAGCTCTATTTAGCACTTGCTGTCTATCTACTTTAAATCCTGAAATTTGATAAGCCAAAGCTATTGCGCTTACAATAACAGAAGAGCTACTACCAAGGCCTCTGGAAAACGGGATATTGTTAGTAAAAGAAAACTTAAAATTTGAATGTTTACCTGTAAGTTCAAATATAATTTGATTGAAGATATTTATAAACGTATTATTTTTTCTAAGACTTATCTTGTCGCTTCCCTCGCCGACTATGGAAACAGAAGTAAAGTTTTGTGGCGAAACGACAACTTCATTATATAATTTTAAAGCTAAACCAAGACTGTCAAATCCTGGACCCAAATTTGCACTCGTAGCTGGTGTAAGTATCTTCAAAATCTCTCCTAAATCGCATCTATAATATAATTTGGGAGTGTATCACAACTTCTATTTAAATTTGATAAATTGCTAGGCAAGCTAAATGGTGCTGGCATAACTTTTTTTAAATTTACGCTCCCGTTTTCATAGACGAAGCTCATATTTTTATTTGCTCTAATGGCACCGTAATTATTTAGCTCAAAGCCACTAACTGCGTAAAAATCGCAATCTTTTGCAATACAATACGTCTTAAGCACGACATAAGATACTTTTAAACCCATAAAACTACCAGGAGTATTTGCATAAGTTATGCTTTTGATCTTAAATTTGCTTCCGATCTGAGATAAAATGCTTATCAAAGCTTCGCTTGCTCTATCATCGCTTGATATAGTATTTATTAAAACATCATTTTCGTAAATTCCCACAAGAAGCGGAGACGAAAGAGCTACGACTAAAATTTCAACCTGTTTTATGCAAAAGCCTTTGCGTATTCTGGTTCTTTAAGCCCTTCTTTTATGGTAACTATCTCATAGTTTTTTTCATCAGCTAAGATAGCTTTTGTTAGCTTATGGTTAAGATCATGACTTCCTGCATAAGCCTCATAATCCCCAACCATAGGTGCTCCAAGCAAGCTTATATCTCCTATCGCGTCAAGAATTTTATGGCGAACAAACTCATCTTCAAATCTAAGCCCCTCTGGATTTAAGATATGCGTATCATCGATAACAACAGCATTATCCAAGCTTCCGCCAAGCGCTAGCCCCATAGCGTTTAATTTTTGAACGTCTTTTAAAAATCCAAAAGTTCTAGCGCGTGCTATTTCATTGATAAAGTTTTGTTTGCTAAACTCAAACGTATAGCTTTGCTTTCCGATAACTGGATTTTCAAATTTGATGGTATAGTTAAATTTAGGATTTTTGCTAGGACTTACTTTTACGTATTTATCGCCCTCTTTTATCTCAACGTCTTTTTTTATCACAAGAACTTTTTTATCGCCATCAAGCTCCTTGATCCCAGCTTCATCTAGCATCATACAAAAGCTTATCGCGCTTCCGTCCATAACAGGTACTTCGTTTGCGTCTAAAACTATTCGGATATTGTCTATCCCATAGCCATTTATGGCTCCAAGAAGATGTTCTATAGTAGAAACGTAGCCTTTTTCATTTCCAACTACAGTCGCCATTTGCGTATTTATAACATTTTTTGGCTCAGCTCTAAAGCTAGTCCCCAAATCGCTTCTATAAAAAACTATACCCATATCTTTTTCTAACGGTTCGAGTATGATCTTGATCGGCTCACCTTTATGCAAACCGATACCTACTCCCTCGACCTTTTTTGCTATCGTTGTTTGTTTCAAATTTATAATCCTCATCAAATTTTATGCAAAATTATATCAAAAAACCGGTAAATAAAATTTATCGATTAGAAATTTAGATCAATAATTCCGCGCTAAAAGCAATTACCGCTCTTCCTGTTATCTGTACAAGAGTCGGTTTAGTGCCGTCTTTAGTTACATTTACTTCCATCACGCCTGTGCGTCCTATCGCTTCGCCTTGCATAGCTTTAAATTTAAAACTTTGAAAATCGTTGTTTCCAAATAGACCATAATGCACAAGGTACGCCCCTAAAGGTCCATTTGCATTTCCTGTTACAGGGTCTTCATTTATCCCTATCGCAGGAGCAAACATACGTCCATGCACTAGAATTTCAGCATTTGGATCTAGTGTAAAAACATAATACCCATTGCAACCTATCTCTTTGCTAAGCGATATCAAAAGTTCGAAATTCGGTTTTAAAGAGTGTAAAACAGAGTTTGAATTTATAGCTATCATTACTTTTGAATGCCCTGTAGATGCGATGCAAACCGGACATTTTGAGTTTAGATCATCACTCTTGATACCAAGTGCTTTGATAAGCTTTTGTACGATCTGCCAAGAAAAAGGTTCGCCGATTTGGATTTTACCTTGAGTCATCACTATAGAATAATCATCGCCGCATCTGTTTATATCTACAAGAAGGTTTCCGGCGCCTGTTTTTTGCACTACTTTAGTAGAGTCTAGTCCAAGCTCTATAGCTCTAGCGTAATGAGCGGCTATAGTAGCGTGACCACATATAGGAACTTCGCTTGTCGGAGTAAAAAAGCGTACCCAAACATCATGACTCTCATCTTTAGGGGACAGAATAAATGCGGTTTCTGAGTTATTTAGCTCTCTTGCTATACGCTGCATCTGCTCATCGCTAAGTCCATCGGCGTTTATCACTACTCCAGCTGGATTGCCATAAAGCTTTTGAGTAGTGAACGAATCGACTTGATAAATGCGGTATTTCTTCATAATTTTCTCTATTTTATATAAATTTACAGCTTATTTTAGTAGCTATTTTTTATCTATAACCTGTTTTGAGAGTTCAAGCACATCATAGATGTTGTCTTTCATCCATTTAGTATCCATCCACTCTTCTGGTCTGACTTCCACGCCTTGAACCAAAACTCCAAAGTGTAAGTGATCACCTAAAGCTAGACCGCTAGTACCAGTCGTACCTATGAGCCGATCAGCAGATACCCTATCTTTTGTATTTACCACAGAACTGTTACAGTGGCCATAAAGCGTATAAAGCCCAAATCCGTGATATAAAATCATATTTAAACCATAAATTCCATTATCTGCGTTAAAAGCGACTATCGCATTGTTGCTTGATACGATATCAGCTCCAGCCGTACTTGCAAGATCTAGCCCTAAATGCCAACTTTCACTTACGTTTTGTCCATTGTAAGTATAATACCTATGATCACCAAAACTAGCAACCGCAGCGCCATTTTTAAGAGGATAAAAAGGTTTTACGTAAAATGAGTTTATAGACTCTTCTGGAACGACTGAGGTTATCTGCGCTATTTTTTTCTCATTTGATATCCTAAGCGTTTCGTTTATAAATTTAAATTTAGCCAATTTATCCATAGAATCAGGATCATTTGAGTGCATATTTGTAAGATCAAGTATCTTACCGTCTAAAAATCTATCATTCAATGCTATTTTTGAAACCCTATATTTTCTATCTTGTAAAAAGTATTTTATCCTCATAGAACTTCTGTTTTTTGCTTTATCAACCGCAACTATATCTGCGCTAAAATCATCTACGCTAACAGGCCAAGCAACCAAAGAAGCGTAATATCCTTCTTTGTAAAACGGTGTAGCTTTAAATTTCTTACCATAACTTGTCATAATATAAACTTCGTCTAAATTTGGATCGCTAGCTCTAAATACAACTGCTGCAGAACCACCTTTTGCTATCTTGTATGATTGATTTAGCGCGTAAAGCTCCGGTCTTTTCGTGTCTATCTTTAGCTCTGCTTGTGTGGTAGCTTCGTTTCCTCTAAAAAAATTCCATTTACTATTATCAGTCGCTTCTACGATAAGAGTATAATTTTTCTTTTCATTAAATGTATTTCTTTTTGGGAAAGAGATATTAAACGAGAGTTGTTTTGGCGTATCTTTAAACTCTTGGCTCATAACTACTTGAGATGAAGCGCCGTCATTTAGTATAACTTTTATAAATTTAATACCGCTCTCATCTTCTATCTTTATAGGTATAGGATCTTTTAAATTCCAGTAAATTTGAGATTCAAGAGCCACTTTTGGGCTATTTTTTTCAAACATACTAGAGTTTAAAACCCCAAAAACACCGGCTACTAAAACCAAAATGATAACTATATAAACTAAGCTTTTAAGTCCGTTATTTTTTCTCATATTCTACCTTTATTTACATCTAATTTTATGATTTTATCAAAATAATTATAAATTTAACTACAAAATATCTCTAAGTTTTCTAGCAGTGTTCATCCACTCTTTTAATTCGTCCCATTTTTCGCCTTTTATCAAATCTTGACAAATTTGAAGCTCATTTTTAAACGAATCAATCGCGCTGACAAGATTATTTTTATTTTGCTTAAATATATCCACCCACATTTCAGGACTTGACTTTGCGATACGAGCCATTCCGCTAAAACTACCACCAGCTAGCAACAAAATATTTCTTTTATCTTCTTCTTTTAGCGTAGCATTTACCAAACTATAGCTAATAGCGTGAGGTAAATGCGAGATGATACCTACATGATGATCGTGGCTTTTTGCGTCCATAAAAATGATCTTCATACCGGCGTGACTTAGTATCTCAACCGCTCTTTTTATATGCTTTTCGTGCGCATTTTTATCATCGCATACTACTACAACAGCGCCGTTTAAAAGAGATTTAAACGCTGCTTTAGGACCGGAGTTTTCAGTTCCTGCCATAGGGTGAGCTGCTACGAAATTTTCTCTTATTTCTTTTGGACATTCTTCTAATATTTTAGATTTCGTAGAGCCAAGATCTACTATCGTAGTATTTTTGGGTATATCTTTTAGATCACCCAAAACCTTTATGATGGCTTCAACAGGAATAGCTAAAAATATCATATCGCAAGTACGTTTCATCTCTTCAAAACTGATGATCTTATCAATCAAACCGAGCTTTAGAGCGTCCTCTTCATTTTGCTTATTTAGATCATAACCGCTGACACTAGAGATGATCTTCATATCCCTAAGGGCTAGACCAAGAGATCCGCCTATAAGTCCGAGTCCGATTATTCCAACTTTCATATATTTCCTTGATAATTTTTTCGCAATTATACTTTAAATTTAAAAAAAGTTTTATTACGCTATCAAATTTGTATCGCTTTTTTAAATTTATTGTATGTTAAAAGTATTTATGATAGTATGGCAAAAATTACTTAACTTTAGGCAAAAATTAATGAAAAAAATTTTCTTTTTAAGCTTAGTTGCAGCGTCCGCGCTAAATGCTGCTACTATAAAATCCATAACATACAAAGGGCTTATCCACTTATCAAACGATATAGCAAATGATATCTCTGGATTAAAAATAGGCGATAATCTAACTGAACAATCCTCAAATCAAGCTATTTTAAATTTATATAAACAAGGATATTTTAAAGATATCTACATAGAAGAAAATGACGGAAACGTTATTATAAATTTCAAAGAAAAACCTACGATAGCAAAACTTGATATAGAAGGTGTCGTAACAAATGATAAAAAAGCTATTGATGGCATACTTGGCATAAAACAAGGTCAAATGTATGATGGCGTAGGCATAAAAAAAGCAAAAGAGAGAATAAGACAGTTTTATGAAGCAAAAAGTTATTTTGATACCGTTGTAGATGTAAAAACAGTTCCACTTCACGGAAACGAAAATGCGCTTCAAGTCATAATGACCGTAAATAGAGGCGAGAAAATCACTATAGAAAATGTAAATTTAGAAGGTGCAAAAGTTCTTGATTACTCAGATATAGAACCGGCTATAGCAAATAAAGAACGTGAATTTATGGGCTGGATGTGGGGGCTAAACGACGGTAGCGTAAAGATATATGAACTCCCAAACGATCCATCAAAGATCAAAGAAGAATACCTAAAAAAAGGTTATCTTGATGCTAGTGTTTCTAATCCGTATTTAAATACATATTTTGATAATTACACAGCCGATCTTACTTATTATATAAACGAAGGCGAAGCATATAAAGTAAGTAGTGTAAGCATAGAAGCTCCTAGTGAGCTTGAGCTAAATACGGATGAGATCATAAAAGGCTTCAAACTTGAAAAAGGCGATAGACTAAATTCTGCTTGGCTTAGAGGCGATGTAGAAAAACTTGAAAATATAGTAGCAGACAAAGGCTATGCTTATGTAAAAGTTTATCCGCAAACTCAAAAAAACGAGACAGATCATACAGTAGATATAGTATATCAGGTAGTTCCAAACGATCAAGTATATATA